>NZ_JBIQEC010000003.1:0-187882 GCF_045370505.1 Moraxella sp. 179-F 1C4 NHS
TCGTAAGTCTTGGTTGTATATTTTGGGCATGGTGGTATTGGTTTAAAATGCTTATTATATTACAGTTTTAACTATACTATTATCAAGCTATATTGGTTATTTTTGTTGGCTTTTTTTGCAGTTTGGCTGCAAGATTTTTTTAAAAATTTATTGGCAAAATTTCCTGTGGTTTTTGCAATCGCTTTATGCCTACTAACCCTGTTTATTTTATTTGCAACATCGGCGTATTCTTATTGGCAAATGCTACTTTGTGGCTTACTGTTTTGTTTTATCGCCAACGGTTTTACGTATTTTGGCGTGTTATACCAACGAAGTCTAAAGGTCTTGGGTGAATTAAGTTATAGCTTGTATCTGACTCATGGTTTGGTCATGTATGTTTGGTTTAACTTATTACACTTGCATGACTTTAGCCAATCGATGACCGCTTATGTGTGGACGTACCCGCTGGTATTGGTATTCGTTGTTATGTTTGCTGTTATAGGCTACAACTATATTGAAAAACCTTTGATGCATCGACCTAACTATCGCCGTGATGCGACAACAGTATTGCAATCATAGCCAATCATAGCGTAGCTTAATGAGTTCGTGATATCATAATCACTTAAAATTTTTAAAATCGGTAGTCAGTATGTTGTCCGTCATCCAAAATTTATCCAAAAAGACCCAGACCATCAAAGCAGAATTACAAGAGGACATCCAAGCGGTATTTGACCGTGACCCTGCGGCACGTAACACCCTTGAAGTGCTGTTGACTTATCCTGGCGTCCATGCGCTATTGATTCACCGTGTCGCCCACAGTATGTGGCAACACAATAACAAAGGCTTGGCACGGTTTGTATCCTTTGGCAATCGATTTTTGACGGGGATTGAGATTCACCCTGCAGCAAAAATTGGGCGTCGATTCTTTATTGACCATGGCATGGGCGTGGTCATTGGTGAAACTGCTGAAATCGGCGATGACGTCACATTGTACCATGGCGTCACGCTTGGCGGGGTATCATTAAGTGAGGGCAAACGCCACCCCACGCTGGAAGATGGCGTGGTTGTCGGTGCAGGTGCCAAAGTATTAGGCGGATTTACCGTGGGTAAATATGCCAAAATCGGCTCCAATGCTGTCGTTGTCAAAGAAGTGCCTGCCGGTGCGACCATGGTAGGCGGTGCCGCGCGTCTGATTCACGATAAAGCCAAAGCGGAGCAAATGGGGCTTGATAGCTTGGCAAATAATGGGGTAAGCCCAGCTGACGACTATATCGAAAAAACCGTCGTCGAAAAAACAACCGATGCTGAGCAGATGAAAGCGGTTGAACAAACCTCCGCTACTAGTGAGGAAGATTACAATAAAATTAAGTTAGAGCAAGCGGGCGTTTTTCATCAATATGGGATTGACCCCAATACCCAAGACCCTGTGGCAATGACTTTTATCAAAATGCTCGAGCACATTCGCCAGTCTGAAGCGCGCCTTGATGAATTGCAAAGTGCGATGTGCAGATTGGATCCAAATTTCTGCAAAAAACAATATACCAAACTTGATGTGCGTGATTTGGATGCCGTTGATCCGCAATTTTTTATGGAAGATGAATTATAAAATAAATTCCACCTGATATTAGATATTATTGGGTGACTGCTTAGGTGATGAGCTTAAAAAGACTGGGGCGTTGGTGTAGGTTTAAGTAAAAATTGATTGCTTCGTTTAGTGGTTTGCAAATCCGCTAATACCTGATCTAGCCAACTCGTTTCTGCACCCGTCAAAGTCACATCGGGTTTGACGCCTACGCCATCAATTTTGTCACCTTTACTTGAGTAATAATGCGCGACCGTTAGTTTTACCGCTTCGTTGTCATTGATGGGTACAATGCTTTGGATAGAGCCTTTACCATAGCTGGTTTCGCCATATACCTTGGCACGTTGGTTGTTTTGTAGGGCACTGGCTAATACTTCAGCCGCCGAAGCGGAATAACGATTTTGCAACACAACCAGCGGTAAGTCGGCAAATTGGGCTTTGCCGTGCGTGCGCATCACCTCTTGTATGCCTTGCCGATTTTTAATCTGCACCACTACTTTATCGTTCATAAATAAGCTTGCGATATCATTGGCAGCTGACAACACGCCACCTGGATTATTGCGCAAATCGAGTACCAGCACGCTAAACGGCTGATTTAATTTGGTAAGTGCCATTAAAAATTGCTGCTGGGTATTGTTTTGAAACACAGGGATTTGCACCACCGCAACACCATTAATGATGTTGGCACTCATAGCTTGTTGTTGTACCAAGGTTCTTTGCACCACCACCAGATGTTTACGACGACCTTTGTCCGAGACTAACAAGCGAGCCGTTGTCCCTGCGATACCTGTTAGCAGCTGATCGACATCTTGCGAGGTTCGTGTGTTGTCTAGCTTATTATCATTGATTTGATGCAAATAATTGCCGCGCTGAATACCCGCTTTTGCAGCAGGCGAGTTGGGCAGCACATCATCAAACACCCAGCTATCTACATCGGCATGAAAACTGACACTCACGCCAATACTGCCAATATCACCTTCGGTAAATAACCTTAAGTTTTCAAACGCGTTCGCATCCAGATATTCAGAATAAGGATCGAGCGCCGCTAAAGTACCTGCCATCGCATTGGCAAACAGGGATTCATCATCGACATTGGTCACATAGTTTTGACGGATAATATCAATCATTTTGACAAATTTTTCAACCGTGACGGGTGATACCGCCCCCAACGCCACTTGCTGGATTTGCTCAGAGGCTGGCGCGATGGGCTGAGTGTCTAGGTTTGGCTGAGTGGCGGGATTAGTCACCATAGGGGTGGTTGATATAATATCCACCTCCCCGCCATCGTCAGCGCCGTCATCAGTCGAATTATCATAATCAGCGCCATCTGGTACAGCATTAGGTGCATTCACCACACTAACAGGTAAGGCAGTAGGATTGGCACCCGCAATCGCCTGAGTGATTGCAGGTTTTAATATCGTTTTATTGGTTTTTGCCGCAACTGAGGCAGCAGAAGTAACAGGTGGTTTGACAGGCGAACTGACAGTCGATCGGTTAGCAGCATAACCCAATGAACCTATCCCCCACAATGCCAGCGCTATAATGTGTCTTTTGAAAGTAGGGTTGGATAGTGATTTCAGACGCTGCGTTACCATAGGATAGTTGTACCCATTAACTGTTAGTTTGCTACGATTAAGCTTTCACCTGTCATTTCGGCAGGTTTGGCAAGGTGCATTAAGTCCAATAGGGTTGGCGCCACATCTGATAGCTTACCACCCGTGCGAATGTGCACGGTATTAGGCGCTTGCTCATTGACATAAATAAATGGTACTAGCTCTGTGGTGTGCTGGGTGTGCACCTGTCCGCTATCATAATCCTGCATTTGCTCCACGTTGCCATGGTCAGCGGTAATCAGTAAATGCCCATGATTGGCAATCACACAATCAGCAATGGTTTTCACACAGTTATCTAACGTTTCGACGGCTTTGACAGCGGCATCGAACACACCTGTGTGCCCTACCATATCGCCATTGGCATAATTCACAATCAGTACATCATACGCACCGGAATTAATGGCATTGGTCAATTTTTCAGTGACTTCTGGCGCACTCATTTCGGGTTGTAAATCATAAGTAGCAACCGAAGGCGAGTTGACCAAAATCCGCTGCTCTCCCTCAAACTCTGCTTCGCGCCCCCCACTAAAAAAGAAGGTCACGTGCGCGTATTTTTCGGTTTCAGCAATGCGCAGTTGGGTTTTGCCTTGCGCTTGCAAATACTCGCCCAATGTGTTGGTTAGCGATGTCGGTTCAAAGGCGATACTGGTCACGCCATTGTTTTGTAACTCATCGGAGTATTTGGTTAGCATTACAAATTTTGACAGCGTTGGCAGTTTTTCACGCGTAAAGCCATCAAAATCAGCTGAAACCAGTGCTTGGCTAATTTCGCGGGCGCGGTCGGCACGAAAATTCATAAAAATCACACTGTCATTGTCTTGTATGGTACCAAAGTCAGCGTTTTGGTTAGCATAACGCACCCAAGTCGGCTTAACGAACTCGTCACTTTCACCTGCGCCATACGCTGCGCTAATCGCTTCAGCACCTGATTGTACTACCCGTTCTGCTTTGGCTTGGGTCAGCAAATCATACGCTTGCTGTACCCGATCCCAGCGTTTATCCCGATCCATCGCAAAGTAGCGACCAATAAGACTCACCAAATAAGCCGTGCCTTCATATCGCTGATTAAGCGTGGTAAGCGCTTGTTCTAATTGTGCCACATAATTGTCCGCACTTTTAGGTGGCGTATCACGACCGTCCAAAAATGTATGGATAAAGACCTGCTTTGCACCCTGCTGCAATGCCAGCTCCACCATTGCGACAATATGATCTTGATGCGAATGAACCCCGCCATCAGATAACAATCCCATGATATGCACATTGGCTTGTCGGTCATTGGCAAGCTTCACTGCTTCGGTTAATGCAGGGTTGCTAAAAAATTGCTGTTCGCGGATTTCTTTGTGAATACGGGTAGAGTCTTGGTACAAAATACGACCTGCACCCAAATTCATATGCCCGACTTCAGAGTTACCAAATTGCCCTGCGGGTAAACCCACGTCTTCACCTGATCCTGAAATCAACCCATGGGGATAATGCTGATACAAATAATCAAGGTTTGGGGTGTGCGCCGCGGCAATCGCATTATCACGCTGATCTTCGCGATGTCCAAAACCATCTAAAATCATCAACACATGGGGGATTTTTTTAACCGTCGATTGATGGGTAACCGAGTTAGACGCTTGATTCATTGTTGCCTCTAGAAAAGCTAAAATAAGGAAAATACAAAACTAGTATTAAAAAAATTTTGAAAATTATAGCATAGCTCGCTCCATCTCTTTAACCCAGATTTTGCGTCATTCTGTTAACTGCAAAGCCTGTTAACTGCTAAGCCTGTTAACTGTCAACTGCTAAGCGAGATGATGGGAACAAAACCTTGTGATGTTTGTTGACGATTTGAATGGTATTTTGACTGTCAAGTTTGATTAATTTAATCAATCATTGAATTAATGAGCGAGCTTTTGCATCATCCTAGGTAATCTGCTACAATGAGTGCATCTGGGGTATTCGCCAGTTTATGGTTTTACCTGAGCTGATAATTTATATAAGGGTATGCGTTCTTTTCACTTGTTGTGCAAGCCTGCATCCAGCTACGCTGCGATGATTCAGGAAGCCTTAAGAGTGGTTGCCATACCCACCCTGAACGTTACAGTTCATGGGTTCACATAGACAGCGGTACTCTGGACCAAAATTTAATAAAAAAAACCATCTAACCCAATTCGGCTAGATGGTTTTTTTTGCTCAGCGATTGATTAACTTAAAAAAATCAATTTTGCCAATAAAATCACCGTTAACACCCAAACCGCAGGGCTAACTTCTTTATAACGTCCACTCACCAATTTGGCAATGGTATAGGTAATAAAACCTAACGCAATCCCATCCGCAATTGAAAAGGTAAGCGGCGTCAACAGCAGCACTACCGCGACAGGTGATGCTTCGGTTAAGTCATCCCAATCAATCTCACGCAGCGTAAATAACATCAATACCGCGACATAAAAAATCGCTCCTGCCGTCGCATACGCAGGAATCATCCCAGCCAATGGCGCAAAAAATAACGCCAATAAAAATAACACGCCCACCACAATCGCGGTTAAACCCGTGCGTCCACCCGCTGCCACCCCAGCTGTGCTCTCTACATAACTCGTTACCGATGAAGTACCTAGCAATGAGCCTGCCACAGCCGCCGTTGAGTCAGCAAACAAAGCTTTACCTAGATTCGGGATTTGACCATCGGTAGACATTAACCCAGCTTTTTTGGTCACGCCGATTAGCGTGCCTGATGTATCAAATAACACCACAAATAAAAAGGCAAAAATCACGCTAACCATACTCACATCAAGCGCACCTGCAATATCTAACTGCATAAAGGTCGGTGCAATCGATGGCGGCATTGACACAATCCCTGAGTAATGGGTTTCCCCTGCCAACAAGCTAATCACCGTCACAATCAAAATTGACAACATCACTGCCGCAGGGACTTTACGCTGCACAAATACGACAATCAGAAAAAAACTCAAAATCGCCATCGCAGGACCAAAATCGGTGAGCTTGCCCATGGTCACAAACGTGGCAGGACTCGCTACGATGATGCCCGAGCTTTTAAGCGCAATAAATGCTAAAAACGCCCCGATCCCTGCCACGATACCTTGTTTAAGGGTATAGGGAATGGCGTTGATAATCCACTCACGCAGTTTAAAGGCACTAATCAGCACAAAGAGCAAGCCTGAAATAAATACCGCCCCCAACGCCACTTGCCAGCTTTTACCCATCCCCAAGACGACAGTAAAAGTAAAAAACGCATTTAGACCCATGCCAGGTGCCAATGCCACGGGCAAACGCGCAATCAATCCCATCAAAAAACAGCCCAGCGCTGAGGCTAGACACGTCGCTACGAATACTGCCCCTTTATCCATCCCGGCTTTTGCCAGCATGTCGGGATTGACAAAGATAATATAAGCCATGGTCAAAAAGGTTGTCAGACCTGCCAAAATTTCAGTTTTTATCGTTGTATTGCGGCCATCTATGCCAAAATAGCGCTCGATTACATTCATCTATATTCACCCAATTTATTCATCCAATTTATGCGTCTAGGTTACATCTAGGTTGCATCTGTATCCGTTGTGTTGACAACGCTTTTGTGCCCGTTTTCTGCCCCATCGTCATTCAACAACGCCCAAGAAAAACCCCTTATTTTACCCTAGAATACGCCAGCAACAAATAACTGATTAAAATAAATACAAAATAACTGGGAATTTTGAAGCCAATTTATTGCTATGCTGCGTTATTGGGCAAAGGGTAAAAATTGGCGGTTGTAAGTGATGAGTTGCGGCGTGCCATTTTGCGTGTTATTTTGCGTATTGACTGGTGCTGGCATGGGTGTCGCTGACACACCAGAAGCAGCCGCTGGGTCATTGTCAGCTTTGGGTAAAATCTTAGCGATTTGGCTATGCAAAAAAAGCTGCTTGTCGTCACTTTTGACGCTGACAACGACGTGAAAACTTTGACTTTGGGTGGATAACAGCTTGGTGATGCGTGCCTTGTTACGCTCGTCAATGTTGGCAAAACTTGGTACTGCCCACAATTGAGTCAAGTTTTGCACCGGTAGATTGTTTTCTCGGGCATTCGCCCAATTGGTGATTGCTGTATCGTCGATTTGGTGGGTAGCCGCCACATTTGAAGCTGCGCTAGTGTCTTGCCCAGATTTCGAGTTGCCATCGCTGTCCGAACGGTTTGAGCCTTGCGGATGGTTGCCGTTGGCTTCGGTAGGTAAATTCACCAGTAGGCTTAATAGTTCGGGCTTTACTGTGTTGATATTGATGGGCAAATAGTATGGCACTGCGGTCAGATACGGCGCTAATTTTTGCAATCCTTCGCTATCCATACCGCGCACCTGTTGCAATTCATTGACTGAGATAAAAGGCTGGTTGGCAATACCCATCGCCATTTTTTTGCCCGTACTTTGATAATACGCTGCTTCTGCGCCACCATCGGCACGGGTGTCACTGTCTGGGTCCTGCCAATCGAGCACCGCCATCGCAATGTTGGGCGATAAGCCATTGGCTTGTAACAGCGCTTGAAAAAAAGCCAGTGCCGTATCATCTACTTTGCCATCGTGATACAAGTTATTAATATTAAAACGGCTGGCATCATCGTCGATTTTAATGCTGACTTTGGCTTGATTTATGGTTTGCTCTGCCAGCGGTTTTGCCCAAGCGTCTGCTAAACTATCGACTTGGTTGACTTGGCTGTCTTGCGCGATCAAATTGGTCGCCATAGCTTCGCCTGCCAAAGCATATTCTTTAAGCTGCCCTTGATCTTTGGTCAGCTCAAATTCTCGAATCATCACTTTTTGATTGGCAAGCATACTGCCTGCCACGATGGTAATCGCCACCACCAACAACAAAATAGTCAGCAGTGCCATCCCTTGTTGCCCATGTCGATATGGCGGGTTTGCTATGGCAACATTTGCAAAAATTTTAGACGGAGTGCGGTTTGTTGGCATGGTGTACTTGGTAGAATTTGATTGCATTATGGGTTCGGCGCGTTTGGCGGTGTACTGGGTAACGCAAATCGCCAAGTAATCGGCTCGCCTTGGTAACTAAAATTAAGCTCGATGCCGCGTGGTAACTGCTGATAAGGCGTTAAATCTATACTGTTTTGCAAATTGCCATTTTGATCTGTTGCGTTATCAGGCGCGTTAGGGATCGGATTGGTTGAAGCATTGGCCGTTTGATTGGTGTTTTTTTGCGCTTGTAGTTGCTGAACTTTTTGCAGCGTGGCTTCATCTGGAAACACACTCACCGCTTCAGGCGTCAATGCTTGCCAACTGGCGTCCTTGATACCTGTCAATAAGACACTGGTTGCAGGGGTTTCGTTATTGTCGTCTAACTGGTAAAAACGCTGTTTTGTCAGTGTTTCCCCCGCCACCGAATACTGTATTTTTGCTAGCATAGGTGACGGCTGATAACGCGGATCGGGGGCAGCAAAACGGATAAAACTCATTTGTGACGCATTTAATACAAAGGTGGGTGTCATAGCGGCGGTATTCGCCGATGTCGTATCATTGGCAGTCGCGGATAGGATTGGCACTGCCACATAGTTACTGGTTTGCGCCAAATCTTGCGACAGCTGTAAATAAGCATAATCAAGCTGTGATAATGATTTTTGATGTTGGTAGCCACGCTCGCGACTTTTGGTCAGACTATCCATAATCTGCCATCCCGCCAATGCCAGCATCGCAAAAATCACCAACGCAATCATCAGTTCGATTAAGGTAAAGCCTTGCTGGGATGTTTTAGGCGGTGCTATTGCAGGAGAGGAAGAAATATAAAAAGGGCTCACGGCGTTGTCCCCATATCCTTTACCAGCACTGCATCAATATCTACCACGTCTTTTTTTGGACTGCCATCGACAATAGGTGCCACGCGAATATGAATGGGTTGGACAAAGCCTTGACTGGTTTGTATGGTTTGCGGTGAGATGACCACTTGCCATTGACGACCTTGCGAGGTGATTTGCCGAGTATCAGAAGCCGCGAGCCAAGTTTTTTGTACTCGTAATTCTGCCAACATGTTTTGCGCCACATAATAGCCAAAGGTTCGTGTTTTCATGTTATCCACGGATTGCAAATAACTGCGACTGGCTTGGCTGGCTGATATCGCAACCACCGCCAAAATCGCTAATGCCACCATGACTTCAAGTAACGTAAATCCTTGCTGATGTTGCCTGATAGACAGTCTATTTGAGATAGCCATGGTCATTTTGCCACCTCGATTGCCCCAGCTTGGTTGACGATGATGGGATTGCCAACCGCAAAGGTTTGTTTGTCAGCATTGGTTTTTTGGATGCTGATTTGCACCGGTGTCGCCTCACCTGTCCCAAACCATACCACAGGCGGTGCCTCGTTGCCGCTTAACCAGTTAGCGGTGGGTTGGGTATTTTGGGCGGCTGTGGTATTAAATGGGTTATCCAGTGGGCGGATTTTGACATCAAGGTTGTCTGGCACATCCAGCGGTGCGATTTGTTTTTCTATCACCCATTGTGGTGGCGCAGGTTGTGAGGTTGTTGCGGCATTGGCATTGCGAACAGCGCTTTGAGAATTAGTAAAAGCGTTTTCTAATTTAACCACCACTAGCTGATTGGGCGCGTCATTTTGCGGCAGTTTGATTGCCAGCCCATAAGGCTGCATGCGTTCTGTTGATAACAAGCGTACATAATTAAGATTACTGGTCAAACGCTCATGAAACGCCGTGTTTCTACGATTTTCACTACCCCCTACCGATAGGCTCATCATCCCAGCAAAAATAGATAAAATGACGATGACCACCATGATTTCGATTAAGGTAAACCCTTGTTGCCCACCCATCGCACTGGGTGCGGGAGTGAAAGTTTTACAAGACCGACCAAATAGCAATCGCATCGTCATGCACTCAGACAAAACAGGGATAGTTTATAAAGCTTAACCGGGGGTGATGATAGTTAACTAGTATTCTTTGACATTTACTATTTGACATTTATTATTTGACATTGCGCGGCGTCAAGTTTGATTCAGTCTGTGAATTTGCTGTATGACTAGCGGCGCTGGGTGGGTTTGCCCCAGGAGGCCCATCCACTGATTGTACCGCAGCAGGGTATTGCTTGGGAATATCTAAAATATGTTGAACCAAGGCAAAACGTAAGGTATCGCGGCGACCGAGATAGCGTTGATAAAAACTAGAATTCAGCAGTCCTGCACCGCCTTGACCCATCGCCCAAATGGTTGCCAGATAGTCTCGGGTACTCATGCTACTGTGTAGCGATTGCAGGTATTCAGCCGTGGTGTTGATTAATCGCTTCATGCGTTCACGGCGAATTTCATATAACTGTGAAAAAAGCTTATTAAGCCCTACAGCAGAATTGGCTAAGCGTTCTTCGATTTGGTTGAGTAATATGGCTTTTTGCGGATTGATCAGTTGAAACAGGGTAAGACGCGCCACACCTGCGGCAGGACAATCGCCGACTTCGCTCAGCGCAAGTAGTTGCTGCTCATGACGGATAATGATGCGTAAAAACAATTCATCTTTGCTGGTAAAATGCTTGTATAGCGTACCTTTGGCTAGGTCTAGCTGCTCGGCTAAACTATCTAGCGTGATATCGCCTTCCCCAGACTCTAATAGCAACTGCTCGGCAACTGCCAATATGACTTCTTCACGATTTTTGAATTGTTGTTGACGACTCATTGATTACTCCATCAGTCTGTTCTAGTAGCCCCTATTGTTGACGAGACCCGTTACATCAACCCATCTACGCACAACTGTTAAACGATAAAAAATAAATGATAAAAAAATGCTCGCTTAGTAACTTTGCTTAATAACCTCGCATAGTAACCTAGCTTACTAACTTTGCTTAGTAACATAGGAGCAAGGTTGCTATGTATGATACATGACTGATGAGTCATTGCCAAATGTTTTATCACATAAATTTTATTACCTACTTAATAAAGTATAAAGATTTCGTTAACTATATTTAAGCATACTGATGTAATAATGCATCAAAATTTTGATGGGTTAAATGCGCGAACTCATCCACTGGCATGTCATAATGCTTGGCGAGAAAATCTGCCACATAGGGCACAAAAGCAGGCTCGTTAGATTTGCCGCGTTGGGGCACTGGCGCAAGATATGGGCTGTCTGTTTCAATCAAAATGCGATCTTTGGGCAGTTTTTTCGCCACTGCTTGTAACTCAGTGGCGTTTTTAAAGGTCACAATCCCTGATAAAGAAATATAAAAACCCAAGTCCAAGGCTTTTTTGGCGGTGTCATAATCTTCCGTAAAGCAATGAATAATACCATGCTCGGCTTTTTCTGCTTTTAACAAATCCAATGTATCGTGTTTGGACTCACGGGTATGGACGATAATGGGTTTTTTTAGGTGCTGGCTCGCATGAATATGGCGGGCAAAACTCGCTTTTTGTTCTATGCTGTTTTCTGTTGACCAATAATAATCTAGCCCCGTCTCGCCAATCGCCCAAACATGCGGCTGATTTGCCATTTCAACGAGTGTTTCAACCGTTGCACTTTTTAGCATGGCAATGTCTTCGCAGGGATGCACGCCCACACTCATCCCCAACGTCAGCCCGTCAATTTTTGTATTGATAATCTCATAAATAGCATCGTATTCATCCAGCTCACACATAATCGCCATAATCCGCTGCACATTGGCATCCTTGGCGGCTTGTAAGGCTTGACGGATATCACCTTGATATTTTTCTAAGTCCAAACGATTTAGATGCGCATGGGTATCGGTAAACATATCACTCTCTTTTTTTAATTGATTGACGCTTAAATAAGGCTGCGGCGCATAAATTCAATCAAATGCACCGTCAAAGCGTTAGTCATCGGGTAAAAATTCTTGCAGCACTTGGTTTAAAAATAAAAACCCTTGCGCTGTGCAGTGGATATGGTCACCGCTTAACTCAACCAAACCACGATTGTGTAGTTTTATCAATTGCGGCTCAATGACTGACCATGCCAAGCCTGTCCTCTCTGTCCAAAACTGTTTGGGCACGCCATTTTTTAGCCGCAGCCCATTCATCATAAATTCAAACGGTAAATCAGACGGCTCGATGGCTTGCCAACCTATCGCCGACTGATTAACCCTATAATCTTTTGGTAAGCGAGATTTGCTAAACCGGTAAATGCCATCAGGCCGCGTGACTTTACCATGCGCGCCTGCCCCAATCGCCAGATAATCGCCAAACTGCCAATAGTTGAGATTATGCTGACTGGGCTGAAAATCCGCCTGCCTTGACCATGCCGACACTTCGTATTGCACAAATCCATTGGCTTGCAAAAGCTGAGCGCCTTGCTCAAAAATATCCACCAATATCTCGTCATCGGGCAAAATCGGCGTATTGCGATAAAACATGGTATTGGGCTCAATGGTGAGCTGATACCACGAAATATGCGAAACGCCCAAATCAATCGCTTGCTGCAAATCGCTCAGGGCGTCTGTCAGTGTTTGGTTGGGCAAGCCATGCATTAAATCGACATTTAACTTTTTAAACCCTGCTTGCTGGGCGTTTTGAATAGCCGAAATGGCTTGCTGCGGGTTATGAATCCGCCCCAAGGCAGCAAGTTTTTGGGTTTGAAAACTTTGCACACCAAGCGACAACCGATTGATACCCACCGCTAAATACTCATGAAATGGCGCATGCTCCACGGTGGCAGGATTGGCTTCCATGGTGATTTCACAATCGTGAGTCAGTGTTAACTGAGCATTGATGCCGGCAAAAAGCTGCCGATATTGCGCAATCGGCAGTAGCGATGGCGTGCCGCCCCCAATAAAAATGGTGGAAATCTTGCGCCCTTGTACAAAGCTTAGCTGGGTTTTTAAATCCTCTAATAAGGCATCGACATAGCCTACAAAATCAATCGGTGTACGGCTTTCATGTGAGTTAAAATCACAATACGGGCATTTTTTAACACACCAAGGAATATGGATATAAAGCGATAAAGGGATAAGGTTTGGATTTGGCATTAATCAGTAACTAATTCATTTGATTGATAATTTAACACGCTATAGCCAATAATTTTTTGCTGATAATCGCTACTATTTGGCTATACTTTAAAAAATAACAATGGTAGCATAGCCCCAAACTTTTATTTTGATTTTATTTAATAATTTATCGCTATTTGTTATTGCTATTTCATCTATTATCAAGGAAGGATTGTCATCATGTCATATAGCCAAGTGCCTTATAAAAAAGCGTCTTATAAAATAGGCATGCTAACTGCGCTCACCATCGCCCTATCTGCGTGTGGCGGCTCAGGTAGTGAGACTGTCGACAATGCCCTAAACGATGCCAATGATAGTTATAAAAACATTGCAACGGATGTCCGCGCTGCCTACAAAAAAGTCGAGGATAAATTAACCAATAAAGAAAAAAGCATGGCAGAGATTTTACAAAGTATCTTTTTGCCCGAAGACAGCTTAGATAATTTTTTGGATAAAATCACCCCAGAAGGCGGTAAAGGGGGGTTGTATGTTGGCTATTTTGTAGAAGACAACGACAACGAGCCCAATGATAGCGACCTAGGTGTGGTGTATTTTGATATTGGCAATGATTATGCCGCCTCGGTATATGGTCAAATGAGCTATCAACAAAAAACTTGCCAAGACCCAAACACCTTAACCACAGAAAAAATTTCTATTAAAACTGACCAAAAGATGGGTGGTGTACTGTCTGGCACACTCGACCCAGCAGCAAAATTTGATAATACGGTCCTTAAATTTTTACAGTTTGACGAATTAAAAACCTCTGTGGCGGGCATGCCATTTAATGGCGATTATGATAGCAAGCGCGATTATTGGGATGGTCAATATAGTTATCAGGTCGGTGTCGATTTTGGCAAACAATTATCTGACAATAAAGACGGCTGTGATGTCAACTATACCTTAGGCGGCGATGGCGATTTTAAAGTATTGCCACTCACCGCTACTATCGGCAATTTAGGCGTTAACCTCACGGGGACAGGTAGTACCCTAAACCTCAATTGGACTGCGCCTGCCAACACCGCTCGCACCCTTGTCACCCAAATAAACCTGGATAAAGCCACTGACCGCGGTATGGGTTTTGTACGTACTAACCAATTAACCTACGGCACTACTTTTACACCCTTTGTGGATGCCACCAAAGCCAATTATGCGTTTGTGGTACAGACCTTTGATGCCACCAATAAACTGACAGGCTATCAAGCCATGATTAAAGCGCTTTAAAAGCTATTATTGTAAAAAAGCCTTTATCAAATATTGCCACAATTTGATAAAAGCTTTTTTATGTTGACGCTATCACAATCAAACGCTAACTTTTTTGACCTGTTAATTTGCTGACCTGTTAAACAATAAATTAAACAATAAAAAATCATGCCGCAAAATCTGTTAAACTGCCGCCTTTATTGAATTTTCAACGAATATTTGGTCATTACATGCTGTCAGCTATTGCTCGTCAAGACTTAAAACAATTATTTGTCTTGACCTTACCTATTTTAATCACCCAGATTTGCCAGTCAGGGCTCGCCTTAGTCGATACCTTACTTGCTGGGCAAGTCTCTGCGCTAGATTTATCAGGCGTGGCAATCGGCGCGGGTATTTGGATGCCCACGTTTTTGCTAGCGGTTGGTATTTTGCTTGCCACCACGCCATTGATTGGAGAAGCGATTGGTCAGCAGCAACTAAAAAAAGTGCCGTTTATTACCCAACAGTCGCTGTGGCTGGCGCTTATCATCGGTATTATAGGTTTTGTGGCGGTTAATCAGCTGCATTATTTGTTTGATTGGATGAAGGTACCGAAGGATATTCAGCATATCGCGCAAAAATTCTTGTTTGGTATCTCTTTTGGGTTTCCTGCAGTCTGTCTATACACCTCGCTGCGCTGCTACACCGAAAGCTTAAAACATCCCACCGTGGTCATGGTGATTAGCCTCATTGGTTTGATTTTAAATGTGCCGCTTAGCTATGCGTTTATTCATGGCGTCACCCTCGGTGAAACTGTGCTGATTCCTGCCATGGGCGGCGCAGGCTGTGGTTTTGCCTCTGGGATTGCGTTATGGATAAATTTATTGATGTTGGTAAGCTATTTGACTTTGAGCCCCCAGTCAGATTTTGCCAACCAGCGCTTTTTTGCCAATTTTGCCGGTATGGATTTTGCTCAGTTGCGTCAGCAATTATCGATTGGTATTCCCATTGGTATGTCGATTTTTTTTGAAGTAAGCGCCTTTAGTCTAGCTTCCATTATCATCAGCCCACTGGGTGAAATCGCGGTGGCAAGCCATCAGGTAGCGTTGACGATTTCATCGCAGTTATTCATGTTCCCGTTTTCAGTCGCGATGGCGCTCACCATCATGGTGTCAAATCGCTATGGCGCCAAAGATTACCGAGAACTTAAACGCATCAAGCTTATCGGCATTGCCGTAGCCACGTCATTTGCGGTGATTAGCATGCTGTCAACTGCCATTTTTCGGCAAACCCTGCCAACTTTCTTTAGTGAAAATCCCCAAGTGATTCAGCAAGCCGCGCTGTTGTTATGGTTTGCCACCGTGTATCAGTTGTTTGATGCTTGGCAGGTCAATTTTGCGGGGATTTTGCGCGGTATGCAAGATACCACAGTGCCGATGTTTATCACCTTGTTTTGCTATTGGGTGGTGGCGATTCCGCTGGGTACCTATTTGGTGCGCCATACCGATATGGGGGCAAAAGGGTTTTGGATCGCGCTGGTTGCAGCGCTGGGATTGGCGTCACTGCTGTTAGGGACGCGTTTATTACGTCAGCAAAAACGCTTAAAAATGGCTTGGCAATAAAACAACCTAAAAAGAAAATAACTTGGCAATAAAAACGCCTTGAAAAAAGATGAGTGGCAATGATTAGAAAATTTGCTTAGGCTATTTATTGTGGGTTATGGTTCATGGGTTGATGACCATTTTTTGGGTATAAACCAATGATTTTTATAGCGATTTTAAATTAAAAATAAAGTAAAAAAGGGCGAACTAACGCCCTTTTTTATCATTCATGAAAGTTTGTTAATTAAAGTTTTCGCCAGTGAAGATACCATCAAATAGCACACTGGATAAATAACGCTCACCACTGTCTGGCAGAATAACCACAATGGTTTTGCCTTGCATCTCAGGGCGGCTTGCTAGTTGATACGTCGCTTGCAGCGCTGCACCACAAGAGATACCACATAAAATACCTTCTTGAGTCATCGCCCGTCTTGCCCATGCAATCGCATCATCGCCAGTTACCGTGATGACTTCATCAAGTAAATCAAGCGCAAGATTTTTTGGGATAAAGTTGGCGCCAATCCCTTGGATTTTATGCGGACCTGGGGTAATGGGTTTACCTTCACGCGTCTGGGTAATAATCGGTGATTCCGCAGGTTCAACCGCGACGGTATAGAGCGGCTGATGTTTGATTTGTTTAAAATAACGGGCGATACCCGAAATCGTCCCGCCTGTACCCACGCCTGCGACTAGCGCATCGACCTTGCCCGCGGTGGCATTAAAAATCTCAGGTGCGGTGGTTTTGACATGGGTGTCTGGGTTGGCAGGGTTATCAAACTGTTGCGGCAAAAAATATTCGCCAGGATGGTTGTCATGGATTTCTTGCGCAGCTTCCACCGCGCCTTTCATCCCTAGCGAAGGCTCTGTGAGTACCAAATGTGCGCCCAAGGCGGCTAGCACTTTACGGCGCTCCATACTCATCGAAGCTGGCATGGTCAGCGTGATTTTATAGCCTTTGGCGGCTGCCACAAACGCCAGCGCAATCCCCGTGTTACCGCTGGTCGGCTCGATGATTTGCATACCTGGCTTTAGTAGTCCTGCTTGCTCGGCGGCTTGCACCATGCCCGCACCGATTCGGCATTTGACCGAAAACGCCGGGTTACGTGACTCAATCTTGGCAAGCACAGTCACTCCCTGTGGCATGATATGATTAAGACGCACCAGCGGCGTGTTACCAATAGTATCGGCATTGTTGGCATATACCGCTGTACCAAGGTTGGCGGGTGCGGTGTAGTGGTCATCAGGTTGTTGTAGCATAGGTATTCCCTTTTTTGTCAGATATTGTTAAATGATTTTACGGCAGTGATTTTGCGCTGTCTAACATCATTTGGTAAATTCCATATATCAAAAAGCATTAACACACGGGGCTATAACACAAGGCTGTAACACAGTGCTATAAAAAGGTTTATCAAATGTTTATAGCCTGTCGATTAAAATTTCCCATTAAATTTTATTATTAGCTTGGCGCTGTACTACGTTTAACCAAGCTTGCATCGCTGGGGTCAGCGGTCGGTGTTTTCGCCATGCCATCACCATTTGCCAAGTCAAATTGGGCTGGGCAAGCGGCAGGCAAACCAGCTGTTTGTCATCGAGTTTATCAGTGTAATATTTGGGTAGTAGCGTCACCCCCATGTTTTTTTTCAACAAGGTTGTCAGTAGTTGCCATTGGTTGGTGTGGCAAACGATATTGGGTTTAAAGCCGAGTTTTTGGCACTCTTCGACAATCATTGAGGTGAATGACGAATGGGACGCAAACAACATCAACGACGCATTTTTTAAAGATTTTAAAGTCACTTGTTTGATGGTATTGCCCATATGCTGCCGGTGTGCCACCATCATAACGGGATAATCGCATACCGGGATATAATCAAAGTCCTCCTCAATCGGTTGCATCAAGGTACACACATCAAGCGTATCATCGAGCAAGGCTTGTTTTAACGACTCTGCGCCATCTTCTAGCAACGACAGCTCAATATGGCGATGGGTTTGATAAAACTCAAAAATCGCATCGCTCAACAACTCACTCCCGAGCGGTGACAACCCTAGACGCAGCTGCCCGCGATCCATGTGCTGATATTGTGCCACCGTCTGCTCAAGGTAGCCGACTTGTTGTAACACAGTCTGTGCCTGCTCATATACCAATGCACCAATTTCGGTCAGCGCAATATCCCGCTTGCGGCTCATCAGTTGCTTATCAAACAGCGCCACGCCCAGCGTATCTTCCAAATTAGAAATGGCTTTGGTGACGGTTGGCTGCGTCAAACTCAAGGTATCGGCAGCATGAGAAAATCCGCCGGTTTTCACCACCGTGATAAAGCATTGAAGTTGTTTTAAGGTCATCATGTTTTTGCACTGCCCAAAATAGCTTTATAGTGTTATAGCTTTGTTTTTTAGCTTTATAATTTTATAGTTTTGTAGCTTTATAGATTTTACGCATAATTTTAAAACTATTATTCATATTTTTTGTTAATGGTTTTTTTATACTAGATATCTTCATTGTTGATGACTTGTTTACCATGAAACGCGCTACGAATCTTCCGACTTTTAAGCAGCTATTACCCCATAAACTGGTGCCCCATAAAGTGTTAACCCATAAAACAGACCCTATGTTACAACAGCCACTGGTCAAAATTTTACTGCAAATCACCCTCATTGGTGTGGTATGGGGCACAGCTGACATCCTCAAAAAATTATTTAACATCCCTATGTCATCTGGCATCGTGGGGCTGTTTTTGATGTTGGGATTACTATTGACTGGGGTCATTAAACTCGCCTGGGTCAATGTCGGCGCTAAGTTTATCTTGGGCGAGTTGGTGCTGTTATTTATTCCGCTGATGATGTCGATTACCCAATATCAGCAGCTATTTTTTGCTAAAGGTTGGCAGCTGATGATTACCATTGTCGTGAGTACGGCACTGGTGATGCTGAGCTCTGCCCTCACTTTTATGCTAGGCAATCGTGTCAAGCGCGCGTTGTATCGCCGCAAGCACCATGCCCATCAATAATCACATACCATTAATCATACCAATCGTAATTTACTATGAATATTATCTCTATCGGCTGTTTACTTTGGACTATCTTGGCGTATGTGTTAGCAAAACGGGTGTATGCCCGTTTCCCAAAATTTTGGCTCAATCCTGCCATCACGGTGGCGACGGTAACGATTGTATTGATGATTGTGCTTGGGATTTCTTACCAAACCTATTTTGCCGATACCGCTTGGATTGTTGAGTTGTTGGGCCCTGCCACCGTGGCATTTGCCATACCGATTTATCAGTATCGTCAATTGATTTATCGCTATGCTGCTGTGCTTGCGGTGTCGATTGTGGTGGGCATGTTGGTGGGTATTGCTAGCATTATGGTGTTTGCTAGCGTGTTTAAATTTGATGCCACCCTCACCTACAGCTTGATGGCACGGTCAATTTCTACCCCATTTGCGATTGATTTGGCGCAGCAGATTCATGGTTCAGCGGCGCTCGTATCGCTATTTACTTTAATTACTGGGGTGGTCGGCATGGTGATTGGCGATATGGTACTGGCCTGGTCAAAAATCCGTTTCCATCTTGCCCACGGCGTGGCATTGGGTAATGCGTCACATGGTTTTGGTACCGCAAGAGCCAGTCAGCGGCATGAAAGCGAAGGCGTGATTGCCAGTCTGACGATGGTATTGGCAGGGTTATTTATGGTGTTTTTTGGTCCTGCGCTGATTCATTTAATGACGGCTATTTAACCCATGCCTTTTAATACCTGCTGTGATTTTACAACACCTCAAAGCTGTCTAGTCATGAAAACTTGCCAAAATGACGTATTAATATTTGCCAAACAAAATAAAATTAGCGACAATGACCTACCTTTTTTTGGATTGTAGGAAAAAATTATGTCATTACAACAGATTATTGAAGATGCGTTTGAAAACCGTGCCAACCTCAACCCCAATGACGCCACCGACGATGTGCGTGCTGCCGTCAATGATGTGCTCGCCCAGCTCGATGCAGGTACCCTGCGCGTGGCAGAAAAAAAAGACGGTGAATGGATCGTCAACCAATGGGTCAAAAAAGCAGTATTATTATCCTTTCGTCTGAACGACAACCGCATCATGAATGGCGGTCGTGACCTGCAGTTCTTTGATAAAGTCGAAACCAAATTTTCAGATTGGGGCGATGAACAATTTGCCAAAGCGGGCGTGCGCGTGGTGCCACCTGCCGTCGCGCGTAAAGGCTCATACATTGCCAAAGGCGCTATCTTGATGCCATCTTACGTCAATATCGGCGCCTATGTCGATGAAGGCACGATGGTCGATACGTGGGCCACAGTGGGATCATGCGCCCAAATCGGTAAAAACGTGCATCTATCAGGCGGTGTCGGCATTGGCGGCGTCCTTGAGCCGCTACAAGCCAACCCAACCATCATTGAAGACAACTGCTTTATCGGTGCGCGCTCAGAAATCGTTGAAGGTGTGATTGTTGAGGAAGGCTCGGTGATTTCGATGGGCGTGTATATCGGTCAATCAACCAAAATCCTAGACCGCGAAACAGGCGAAATCAGTTACGGCCGTATTCCTGCAGGGTCAGTGGTCGTGTCGGGTAGTTTGCCAAGCAAAGATGGCTCGCATAGCTTGTACTGTGCGGTAATCGTGAAAAAAGTGGACGCGCAAACCCGCTCAAAAACCTCGATCAATGACTTGTTAAGAATGGACTAAAATAAACGTTAATAAAACAAAAGCAAATCAACCATGGTTTGCTTTTTTTATCGGTTTGATAACAGGAAAAGTTATGTCATCACAAAAAAATGAAAATTATGAAAACGGTATTAACGTCCGCAAACAAGTCATGGGTGAAGCACATGTGGAGCGTGCCATGTCACAAGTCACCGAATTTACTGCCCCACTGCAAGACTGGATTAATGAACACGCGTGGGGCTCGACGTGGCAACGTGACGGCAAAGGAATAGACCGCAAAACCCGCTCACTGGTGACCATTGCCTTTTTAATCGCGCAAAAATCCCCAACAGAACTAAAAGGGCATATTCGCGGGGCGATTAATAACGGCGCAAGCGTGGCAGAAATTCAAGAAGTGCTACTGCATAGTCTACCTTACTGCGGTGCGCCAGCGGCGCAAGAAGCCTATCGTGCTGCAGTGGACGTGTTAACCGAAATGAAATTGCTTTAACCGCTGAACACAAAGATTTATTGGCATAAATTTGATAAAATAAACGCTAATTTTTATTAGTTAATCACATTTATGCCAAATTCAACGCTACCCATCCGCAATACCGCCATTCCCACCACTGACCCCGAAGCAGGACTTAAAGTCACTGAGATTTTTTACTCGCTGCAAGGTGAAGCCTTGACTGCAGGATTACCGACGATTTTTATTCGCTTGACGGGCTGCCCGCTGCGCTGCGTGTATTGTGATACCGAATATGCCTTTGTCGGCGGCGAGCGCATGAGTTTGGCAGGGATTTTGGCAGTGTGTGAGAGTTTTCCGTGCCAGCGTATTTGTTTGACAGGTGGCGAGCCTTTAGCCCAGCCCAATGCAATCGCTTTGATGAATTTGCTACTTTCGCATGGCTACGAGATTTCGCTTGAAACTTCGGGCGCACTGTCCGTGGCAGAGGTGCCAACGGCGGTATCTAAGGTTATGGATATCAAAACCCCAAGCTCTCAAGAAGCCGATAAAAATCTGTGGCAAAACCTCCCCTACTTAACTGCCCATGACCAAATCAAATTTGTCATTATGAATCGCGACGATTATGACTGGTCAAAACAAATCCTCGCAGACTACCAACTGGATAAAAAAGTCGCGACGGTATGGTTTTCTCCGATGTTTAATGTGGAAGAACGTCAAGCCAATGTACCTACCCTTGCCACTGACTTGGCAGAATGGATACTTGCCGATGCGCTGCCGGTGCGTTTTCAACTGCAACTGCATAAAATCATTTGGGCAGATGCCAAAGGCAAATAGCTGCTGTCAACTAGCAACTGTCAAATAACCACTGTCAAATCGTTAGAATACAACTTAGGGAAATATCAAGCCAATGGGAAAGATGATTGTTTGGGGGCTGATTGCGTCGGCTTTTTTTAGCACGTCGTTTGTACTGTATCAATTGATGAGTGTACAAGGCGGACATTGGTTTTGGTCAGCAAGTTTTCGCTGTTTTTTTATGTGGCTGTTGTTATCGGTTTTTATTTTACTGCAAAACAAATTGAATCCGTCCAAGCTGATAGCGCTATGTAAACTATTTGCTAGTCATTGGCGGTTTTGGTGTGTGACCGGCGGCATTGGACTGGGTACATATGGGCTGCTGGCGTTTGCGGCAGATTATGCCGAAGGATGGGTGATTGCCGCGACCTATTTATTTACTGTCGTAGCAAGCTTGGTGGTGCTGAGTTTTTTTGGGCAATCATTTCAAAAAAAAGTCATTGTGTATTCGGTGATTGTATTTATCGGTGTGGTACTTGCCAATGTGGGTGAAGGGTTAAGGCATAGCACGAGCCAAGGCACTGATTGGCATGCTTTATTGCTATTCGGTGCGCTGCCTGCCTTTATTGCCAGTTTTTGTTTTCCCTTAAATCAATTGATTTGGCAAGCAGGTCAACCCAAAGGGCACTCTACCCATCCTACCGATGCAATAAGCAAGGCAGCGAGCAATGAAACGCGCAAATTGCTACAAAAAGTACCGCAAGTAACTTCCCCACTGCTATCAGATCCCTTGCATAAAGTCTGGCTGATGTCGCTAGGGTCATTGCCGATGTGGTTGGTATTAGGCATCATGGTACAACCGCCCGCGCCCAGTGTCTCACAAATGACCATTAGTTTTTTGGTTGCCTTGATGGCAGGTGTGCTCGGTACCACCACTTTTTTACATGCCCGTAGTCTTGCCAAACAGCCACAACAACTGGCCGCCGTCGATGCCACACAAGGCAGTGAAATTATTTTTGCGTTGTTAGGCGGCATGTTGCTGCTGCACACGCCGATGCCGTCAGGCTTAAGTTTTGTGGGGATTGCGTTGGTGATTATTGGGCTTGTGCTGTTTGCCAAGCAACGCTAGCGGTAGTCCACGTTGTGATAGTTTGCTATAATGCAGGCACTTTTATTTTAACCCTTTATTTAACCGATTAGGATTATTTGATGAATACTTTGACCGCTCTTTCACCTATTGATGGTCGCTATGCCAGTAAAGTGGATAGTTTACGTCCTTACCTGTCAGAATTTGGCTTGATTCATGCCCGTGTGACGGTGGAAGTGCGCTGGCTGCAGACCCTTGCCAATCATGCAGATATTCATGAAATTCAGCCTTTTTCGGCAGCGACCAATGAGCGCTTGGACGCGATTGTAGCCAATTTTAGCGAAGCAGACGCGATGCGTATCAAAGACATCGAACGCACCACCAACCATGATGTCAAAGCCGTTGAATACTTTTTAAAAGAAAAAATTGCCGATATCGATGCGCTAAAAGACGCGGGTGAATTTATCCATTTTGCCTGTACCTCTGAAGACATCAATAACTTATCGCATGCGTTAATGCTAAAATCAGGTCGCGACGTACTGGCGCAAACGATGCAAAAAATCATTGATGAGATTGCAGCGCTCGCCGAAACCCATGCCGACCAACCCATGCTGTCACGCACGCATGGGCAAACCGCAAGCCCAACGACTTTGGGTAAAGAAATGGCAAACGTGGCGTACCGTCTGCATCGCCAGCTCAAGCAATTTAATAACGTAGAATTGCTAGGTAAAATCAATGGTGCAGTGGGTAACTACAACGCGCACCTGTCAGCCTATCCACAGATTGACTGGGCAAAAAATGCCGAGCACTTTGTCACTAGCCTTGGGTTGACCTTTAATCCGTATACCACCCAAATTGAGCCACACGACTATATTGCCGAATTGTTTGACGCCCTGCGCCGTTACAATACCATTTTGATTGATTTTAACCGCGATGTATGGACGTATATCTCCTTGGGTTATTTCAAACAAAAACTCAAAGATGGCGAAGTGGGCTCATCCACCATGCCACACAAAGTCAACCCAATCGACTTTGAAAACTCAGAAGGTAATCTAGGTATTGCTAATGCCGTGTTGGCGCATTTGGGTGAAAAACTGCCGATTTCTCGTATGCAGCGCGACTTGACCGACTCGACAGTCCTTCGCAATATGGGAGTGGGTTTTGCCCAAAGTTTGATTGCCTTTGACGCCTGCTTAAAAGGTATTGGCAAATTAGAGCTTAACGCCAATCGTCTCAATGAAGACTTGGACCTTGCCCAAGAAGTATTGGCAGAGCCGATCCAAACCGTGATGCGTCGCTACAATGTTGAAAAACCTTATGAGAAACTAAAAGCCTTGACCCGCGGTCAAGCCATGACTCGTGAGATGATGGTCAACTTCGTCAATGGTGATGAACTGTCAGCGGTGCCAGAAACTGAGCGTCAACGTTTGGCTGATTTGACCCCTGCCACTTATACAGGTAATGCAGCACAGCAAGCCAAAAACTTGAAAAATTTATTAAAATAAGACTTTTTCGCTCATCAAAAATCAAAAAGGACGCCTAGGCGTCCTTTTTTTACATCGTTTTTTTACATAAATTTTTTTAGATGAATTTATTGATTGAGCTTTGGGTTATTTTTTGGCATAGCCTTGTTGGTTAAGATAAGGCAGCACGTCGGGACGGACAGGTTTATCCAAATAACTTTCAATGGTTTGCACCCAATCTGACCCTGCTTGACCACGCGCCGCATAATAATCTGCAACGGTTTGGTTATACTGGTATAATGCGGATTTGTCAGCGGGTTCATATTGGTTGGTTGACACCACCAATTCCTTTGGCAAACGTGGACGCATGGCAGGGTTTTGGTCAGGATAACCCAATGCCATGCCAAATAGCGGCACCACGCCTTGTGGCAGTTTGAGTATGTCGCCCATACCTTTGATGTCATTGCGGATACTGCCCAAATACACACCACCCAATCCCATGCTCTCAGCCGCTAGTAGCAGATTTTGCGCCATAATGGCTGCATCAACCGCCCCAACAATGGTGACTTCAGTCCAATCAATTTGCGCGTTGGGTACAAGGGTTTGGTGGCGGTGGTTGTCCATACAAAAAATTAGTAGCTCGGCACACTGCTCCACATAGGGATGACCGTATTTTTCCCCATCTTTGGCTTGCTGGGCATCGGCGCAAATACGGCGGATGTCATAGCGCTGCTTTGCATCTGTCACCCGAATGATGCTTGCCGACTGCAAAAACCCCGATGATGAGCCTGCCATCCCCGCTTCGATAAGCTGCTCAAACGTCGCTGCATCTATTGGCTGATTGGTGAATTTGCGAATCGAGCGATGATTGAGTATCGTCTCTAGGGTGGGTTTACTGTTACTATGCTCACTATGCGTTGTCATGATTTTCCTTGTTATAGTTTGCCTTGTTATGGTTTGTGTTGTTATAAGTTGGCTTAGGGTTTGATTAGCCTTAGGGTTGGTATTTTTCAATCAGCTTTTGCGCTTGCACAATCACCGGGGTGTCGACCATCTGTCCATCCAGGGCAAATGCCGCAAGCCCTGTCTGTGCATAATGGTCAGCCACTTTTTTGGCAAAGGCAAGCTGTGCTTGGCTCGGTCTAGCCAGTGCATTGACAATGGCGACTTGGTTTGGATGAATACATAGCATCCCTGA
Source organism: Moraxella sp. 179-F 1C4 NHS (assembly GCF_045370505.1). Classification (NCBI taxonomy): domain Bacteria; kingdom Pseudomonadati; phylum Pseudomonadota; class Gammaproteobacteria; order Moraxellales; family Moraxellaceae; genus Moraxella; species Moraxella sp. 179-F 1C4 NHS. The sequence goes on from NZ_JBIQEC010000003.1 coordinate 25,596, forward strand.
AAAACCCAAATCGCGCCACCCGTTAACCCGCTCAGTCAATCCGTCATCGTCATTAAAAGGCGGGTATACGCATTCAATCGGTGGGGTGAGCGCATTGATGGCACTATGCAAGCTTAGCTGATAACGGATTTGGTTGGCAACCACCTGACCTGCCTCGCTGTCTGCACGCACGCCCAATTTTTCACAGATATCCAAAAAGCCAAAACTGAGCGCAGTCAATCCTGCGGCAGCGGCGATGTCGGGAATATTTGCCATGCCTTTGGGTGTCTCAATCAAGGCAATCATGGGTTTGGCGAGCGCATGACGGACGCGGTCAATCTCTATGGCGTGCTCGACTTTGGGTAGCACTACCCCAATCACATTGTTGATTGCAGATGCTGGCAAAGATTTGAGCAACTCAATATCGCCCGCTTGGTGGTTGCTACTTGCGGCATTGATACGCACCCAAACAGGCTTAGCATCGGCGCCGCTTAGATAATTGACCACATTGTCGCGCGATTGCATTTTGACACTATCACTGACTGCATCTTCTAAGTCAATTATCACCGTATCTGCGCCACGGGCAAAGGCTTTTTCCACCCGCTCAATATTGATGGCGGGTACAAACAAATAACTGGTTGCGCTCAATCCCTTGGGTTTTGCTACATTGTTTTCGCTCATGCGACATCCTTTTTCGTCCATTTTTGGTGACATATTTTTCTTTTTGGCAAACAACTTATCAAACAGCTTATCAAACAGTTTATCAAACAGCTTATCAAACAGCTTATCAAACAGCTTATCAAGCAACAACGCCCTACCCAAAGTAACGCGTTTTTTAAGTTATTTTAAAACCGTCAATTTGGCTTTTTCACTGCGGCTAAACAGTAAATTTAACACGATGGCGACCACTGTCGCAGTACCGATACCGCCCAAATTAAATTGCCCAATATGTAAGCTAAAATCCCCAGCCCCCATAATGACGGTCACCGCAGCAATGATTAAATTAGCATTTTTGCTAAAATCAATGTGATTATCCAGCCAAATTTTAACCCCTGCTACCGTGATAAGCCCAAACACCACGATGGAAGCACCGCCCAATAATGGCGCTGGGATGGTATGAATAATCGCGCCAAATTTTGGCGACAGCCCCAGTAGCACAGCAATCAAGCCTGCCACCACAAAAACCGTGGTCGAGTATACTTTGGTCACTGCCATCACGCCGATATTTTCTGCATAGGTTGTCACGCCCGTACCGCCCATGCTCGATGACATCGCTGTACAGAGACCATCGGCAAAAAACGCCCGCCCCATATAGGGCGATACCGCTTGTCCTGTCATGGCTTCCACCGCTTTGATATGGCCTAAATTTTCGGCGATTAAAATAAAGGCAACCGGGGCAATCAAAATTATTGCGTTGATATCAAATGTCGGATGATAAAAATTGGGTAATCCGACCCAAGCTGCTTGGGCAACTGGGGTAAAATCAATCGGCTTGCCATACCCCAGCACATTGGTGAGCACAAAATATGCCATATACGCCAATACCAAACCAATCAGTAGCAACAAACGACGTAACATACCACGGCTAAACACAGCGACCGCACTGATACAAAGCACCGTCATCAACGCGACCCAACTATCAAACTGGTTACCCGATACGCCTTTGATAGTGACTGGCGCCAAATTTAGCCCGATAATCATCACAATCGCACCGGTTACCACAGGCGGCATGAGTTTCTCAATCCAGCCAACCCCGGTTTTCATCACCAGTAATCCGACCATGGCATAAAAAATACCACAGACAAAAATACCACCGAGCGCCACGGATAAATTACCGTTAAAGCCTGAGCCTGTATAAGCCGTTGCAGTAATCACAGGCGCGATAAAGGCAAAACTTGACCCTAAATAACTGGGTACTCGCCCACCCGTCAAAAAGAAAAACAGCACCGTACTGAGCCCCGCCATCAAAATCGCAAGGTTGGCATCAAATCCCATCAATAACGGCGCAAGCACCGTTGCCCCAAACATCGCAAACGCATGTTGCAGCCCAAATAACAGACTTTTATCAGCAGGTAAATACTCATGAATACGCACAGGATGATGATCTAAATGCCCATCGTAAGGCTGCCATTTTGGGAACCAGCCGCTATCATTACCGGTATTTTGATGGGTGGGTTGTCTTTGCGAATTTGCCATAATTTTGCTCTCATCTGTCAACTGCGCGAATTTTACACGTTATTTTTGTTTTGTCAAAAAACCCTGCGCTTTGAGCCAATCTTCTGCAGCAGCGACATACGGTTGACTGTAGTAATCGGCAAATTTTTGACGGTATGGCTTACGCTCACGCGCTTCATTAAACGTCAAAATGGTTTGCTCATAATGTTTGATTGCTCACAGTTTGATTATTCATGGTTGCCCCGTTAAAAGTGATTTAAACATGACTTGATGATTGTTGATGTTGATACGGTCGCCAAAGCAGCGCCACCCCAATAAGCAAAACAATAGCTGAGACGGGTAACAACGCAAGCCAAATATTGTTGCCTGTTGCAACTAGCGCGGCTAGCGGTCCGATAAGCTGCCCAAATGCAAAACTTGCTGTCATCAGCGCACTTAAGTTGTATTTAGGATAGTGGGTGACTTGGCTTGCCGCCACTTGCAGCCCTGCCATCGTCACCACCATAAAAGTGCCGCCCACCATCAGCGCTGACAACATCAAACCTGCCAACGACTGCCAAAGTGCAGGCAATAACGTACCGACCGCCATGATGATTTGTGACACTCGCCAAACACCGAGCAAAGAAAAGTTGTTATAACGGCGTTGTAATCCCTGCGACAACACCACCGACAAAGCCGCCGCCAAGCCAAAAAATGGCCAAATCAGCAAATAACTTTGCCCCGATAACCATTGCTTGGCGATTTGTGGCAAAAAAGTCGCAGGTAAAATATAGCCAAATCCAAATAAACCATAGGCGGTTAATACATTCGCTAATTTTAGCTTGGCAGGTGGGGGTATGCTAGAAGAGGTATGGTTGGCTTTGGTATGGGTAGGGTTGGCTTTGGCAGCGGCTGTTGTGGCAAACTGCGAGTTGATTTTCGCCAGCAAAAAGGTGACAAGCAGGGTGGCGAGCAGCGCAATCACGCCTAGATACTGCCATAATCGACTCGATAATGGACTCAATGATGACTGAACAGCGGCATTTACTGTCACTGATTGAATAATAAAATAGCTACAAATCAATCCTGTAAGGGTGATACCGATACCGACACCCGTATAAATCAACCCGCTGCTGGCTACCTGTCTTGATTTTAACCAATTGATTGCAAATGCACTGATAGATACCAGCACCCAAGCGCTTGCCACACCCGCCAAAAAGCGTAACACCAGTAACCAACCAAAGCCGCTTAGCGAAGCAAGCCAAGTGGTAAGCGTCACTAAGGTGAGACCCAACATAATAAAAAGCGGGTGCCGGTTACTTTTAAGCAGTGACAGCGCCCCGACCAAATAGCCAATATAGTTGCTACTTGATAACCACGCCGTTTGCGCAAGATGGACCGTGCCTTCTTGTATGATCAAGGGCAAAATCGGTGTAAAGGCAAATCGCCCGATTCCCATTGCCACGGCAAGCGCGGTAATCGCTAGGATAAAGCAAAATATAATCTGTTGTCGGTCAGATTGTGACATTTTGCGTTACCCCTTGATTTTATTGATACGGCTTGTCAGCGTTTAAGCTTGCATTTTAAAGATTATTGAGCATACTTTGCAAGGTTTCCTTCACATTTTTGGACGACATATTAGCTTGGCTTAATATCAAAGCTTCGTTAACCATTGACTTTTTGTCTGCTACTAAGGCATTCCAATTTGATAAACCTTGAATCAAACGTGACGCCAACAGTGGGTTACGTTTATCCAAATCTTGCATCATGCTCAAATACTGCTCAACGCCCTGCTGTGTCCAAATTTTGGTAGGCTGCGCAAGCAATCCGCCGAGCACCGCACGCACACGATTTGGGGTATTGATATCAAAGTCTTGGTGTGAGGTTAACGCAAAAATATCGGCAACGCTCGCCTGACTGTCATTGGCTTGAACACCAAACCATAAATCCATCACCAATGCATCATGATGAAAGCGTTGGTAAAAATCGGCAAGCCATTCGGCTTTTTGGGGCAAACCATGCTCCACCGCGGCATTTAACGCGCCTAAACGCTCAGTCATACAAGACGCTTGTTGGTACTGGGTAATCGCCCAGTGTTTGGCATCACTCACGCCTGCCAATAACGCCATATCCAGTACTACATTTCGCCACGCCCGCACGCCCATGGCTTCGGCTGTATCTTCATACGCGGTAATTGGCAGTTTGGCATACGCACTTTGCCAAATGTCTTTAAGCTCTATCGCCACGGCTTTTTTGACCGCTTGATGACGGGCACGAACTTGGTTAGGGTCATAGTCGGTCTGAATCGCACTGCCCAGCTCTCGCTCGCTTGGCATATCTAGTAACCGCGCCGCTAGCATGGGATCGGTTTCTGATAGCGCTGGCAAACTGGCTTTTAATGCTGTGATATAGGCATCGGTATCGGCATTTTGCAATAAAATACGATTGACCAACAACTGTGCCGCTTGCCAACGGTTAAAGCCATTGGTCTCATATTGCATCAAAAACGCCAAATCATCATTGCTATACTCAAAATTGAGCTGCACAGGCGCGGAAAAATCACGAAGCAATGACACTACAGGGTCAAAATCCGCTGTGGTAAATAAACCGTCAAAGTTAAACGTCTGACGGTCATCGCGCAGTAATACCAAATCTTCGTGTACCAGCTGCCCATTGGCACGGTTAAAAATCGCCATCTTAACAGGAATCGGCAAGGCTTTTGGTGCAGGATAGCCTGCTACTTGGCGCGTGTGTTGGTTTAACGATAGCACCAAACGGTTATTTTCCACAGTAAAATACCCTGATAACGTCGGTGTGCCTGGCTGGGTGTACCAATCAATAAATGTTTCAATACTTGGGTCTGCAACGCTCAGTGCAGATAACAAGTCTTCAACCGTTACCGCTTGCCCGTCATAACGGCGAAAATATTCGTCCGTGCCTTGGCGGAATTTTTCTTTGCCAAGCGTATTGGCAATCATGCGTACGATTTCTGCGCCTTTCTCGTACACTGTGGCGGTGTAGAAATTATTAATCTCGACAAAATGGTCAGGGCGTGGCGGGTGCGCCAATGGGCTGGCATCTTCAGGAAACTGCGCCGCTCGCAATGTTGCCACATCATCAATCCGCTGTACCGCAGGGGAATGCAGACTTTCGGAAAAAGACTGGTCACGAAATACGGTAAAGCCTTCTTTTAGGCACAGCTGAAACCAGTCACGGCAGGTGATACGGTTGCCCGTCCAGTTATGAAAGTATTCATGGGCAATTACTGCTTTGACATTAAAGTTACGGCGATCGGTGGTGGTCTCTGGGCTAGATAGGACGCAAGCGGTGTTAAAGATATTTAATCCCTTGTTTTCCATCGCGCCCATATTAAACTGGCTAACCGCCACAATCATATAACGGTCAAGGTCATACGCCCGTCCGTAGTTGTCTTCGTCCCATTTCATTGAGTCTTTTAACGCTTGCATGCCGACGTGGCACTGCTCGATGTTCTCATGCTTGGCGTATAATTCAAGCAGCACCTCACGCCCTTCACTGGTGACATACTGATCGGTCAATACGTCCAAATCTGCCATCACGCAAGCGAATAGATAACTGGGTTTTTTGGTGGGGTCTTGCCACACCGCAAAATGACGGTCGCCCGCAAGCTCGCCTTTTTCGATTAAATTACCATTTGCCAACAGCGTTGGGTAAGTTTTATCCGCTTCAATGCGTGTGGTGAAGGTGGCAAGCACATCGGGACGGTCTGGATAAAAGGTAATTTTACGAAACCCTTCTGGCTCACACTGGGTACAGAACATTTTATCCGCCCCTTCCCCTGCTTGGTATAAGCCTTCAAGACTGGTATTGGTTTGCGGCACGATGGTGACGACGGTGGTAATCTGACAAGTGTCTGGCGCGTTAACAATCGTTAGGCTTTCTTGGTCTAGTTGGTAGTCGCTTTTGCTTAAGGTTTTGCCGTTTAAGCTAATTGATTCAATTTGTAATTCTCGTCCAAAGAGCACCAAATCGCCTGCCGTGTTTCTTGTCATGTCAAGATTGGCGGTCACGGTTGCATGCTTTTTATCAGCGCCATCAAACAACTCAATTTTTAAGTCAATGTGATTGACGCTAAAGACAGGCGGCGTGTAGTCTTTTAGGTAGATTTTTTGCGGTTGATTACTATTTAATTGGTGACTATTTAAACTGGGGTCTGGCGTGGGTATATTGGTGGGCACATCAGGCATTTCGGTGTTTAATAACTGTGGGTTTTCGGTTTGGTTGCTTTGTGTGACGTTGGTCATTTTTGCTCTCTTTAAAATCTAATTTCTGAATAAATGAAAAAATATCAAAAAAATGGTTCTTCATTAAGTTGGGATTGTTTGACAGGCACAGTTATACCATATTTTAAATTAATTTCTTCTACCAGTTTATGAAACCATTTTGGGGCAGTAGGAGAAACATAGACATTATCTATTAAATTATTAAGGTCGCAAGAAACTAACTTACCTAAATCTTGCGTTTCGAAATCGTGAATGATTGCCCTAACCTCTTGTTCATGAGCAAATGACTTTCTTTTTTTCCAAAATGAATCATTAACTCCTGCAAAACTTTTTGAATAATCAATATATTTTACTTTTCCAATTTCAATTAGATATTTTTTTCCAATATTTTCGTAAAGACTTTCATAAGTGGTTTGAATAGCTACAGCATTATTAAATAATTGTGCATACAGTCTCCACATTGCCTCAGATTCATAATCATTTGCATGCCAACAGTTAATAAATACTCTTTTACGTATATTTTTACCACCTTCCTCAAGTTCTTTTAATAATCTTTTTGATTCAGACTCAATATAACTTTCATCATGATTCAAATCTATTCCTTCTGGTGGATTAGTTAAAGCATGTCTAAAAAATTCTAAATAAAAACTATTCCACTTATCTTTATTTTTAGCGACTCCTTTTGCACCTTCATAAAAGTCATCAAAGGTATCAGCCCTTGCAAAAAATAGCGAAGAAGATGAAAGCATACTAACGTATTTTGTAAAATCCATATAACGCCAAAGTTTAGTATTTAACTCAGGTTTTTCATATGGCAACTTGCTATATACATGTCTAACTGCAGTTTCAACTAAAGTATCAATACAATCATTACAAACTTCTAAAGCAAGTTCATTCTCGCCATAGCCAAAGTGAGTTGTTTCATTTTCACAAAATCGATGATTACATATCATGCAGGTTTCAAGGTGTGAATAACGTAGAAGTCTTAATTGCTCAGTAAACCTTTGAGTCATTATTTGCATTTTTAAGCCTTTTTCACCTGTTTATAAATGTAACTGAAATTACTGTAAAACAAATTCCCTTAAACTCACCACCTTATCGCGCACTTTTGCCGCTTCCTCAAACTTCAAATCACGCGACAAGGCTTTCATCTCTTTTTCTAACCGTGCAATCTCTTTGGACAGCAAATCAGGCGAACGCAAAATCGAAATATCCACATCGGGGAACGCATGGGTGACTGCAATCGCTTGGTTATCATTTGGGGCTTCTGCCTCGCCTGTGTCGATTTTGTCGGTAATCTGACGACGAGCGGATGTCGGTGTGATACCATGTTCTTCGTTATACGCCATCTGTTTGGCACGGCGACGCTCGGTTTCTTCAATCGCCTTTTGCATACTTGGGGTAATGCTGTCAGCGTACAAAATCGCCTTACCATTGACATGGCGCGCGGCACGACCGATGGTCTGAATGAGCGAACGCTCCGAGCGTAAAAAGCCTTCTTTATCCGCATCAAAAATCGCCACCAGACTCACCTCAGGCATATCCAAGCCCTCACGCAACAGGTTGATACCGACCAGCACATCATGCACGCCTGTGCGCAGTTCGTGGATGATTTTCATCCGCTCCACCGTGTCGATATCCGAGTGCAAATAAGCGACTTTGATATTGTACTCTTTTAGATAACTGGTCAAATCTTCTGCCATGCGTTTGGTGAGCGTGGTAATCAGCACTCGCTCATCTTTGGCTTTACGAATGTTGATTTCTGATAGCACATCATCAACTTGTGTCAAGACAGGGCGAATCTCAAGCTGTGGATCAACTAGACCGGTCGGACGTACCACTTGCTCAACGACCTGTTCGCTGTGCTCAAGCTCGTATTGGGCAGGGGTCGCCGACACAAAAATGGTCGCAGGGGTAATACGCTCCCATTCTTCAAACATCAGCGGGCGGTTATCCATCGCAGACGGCAGGCGAAAGCCGTAATTGACCAAGGTTTCTTTACGACTTCTATCGCCTTTATACATCGCGCCGACTTGTGGCACGGTTACATGGCTTTCATCAATAAATAACAAGGCATCGGGCGGAATATAGTCAAATAACGTCGGCGGTGCTTCACCCGCAGGACGTCCCGATAAGTGGCGCGAATAGTTCTCAATGCCGTTACAGTAGCCAAGCTGTTGAATCATTTCCAAATCATAAGTGGTGCGTTCTTTGATACGCTGCGCTTCAATCAGTTTGTCATGCGCTCGAAAATACTCAAGGCGTTGTTCAAGCTCGGCTTTGATAGTGCCACTGGCTCTTTCGAGCTTGTCTCGTGGGGTCACGTAGTGAGATTTTGGATAGATGGTAATGCGTGGCACACTGCGCACGTTCTTACCTGTCAACGGGTCAAACCAAGTGATTTTTTCCACTTCATCATCAAACATACTGATACGCACCGCAAGCTGTTCAGACTCAGCCGGGTAAATATCGAGCACTTCACCACGCAAGCGGTAAGTACCTCGCCCAAAGTCAAGCTCGTTACGCGTATATTGCAGCTCCACCAAGCGTTTGAGCATGGCAGTGCGGTCGATTTTGTCACCCACCACGATGTGGAGGAGCATTTTTAGGTAGCTTTCTGGGTCACCAAGACCATAGATACAAGATACCGATGCAATGATAATGGCGTCACGACGTTCGAGTAGCGCACGCGTGGCGGACAGTCGCATTTGGTCGATATGGTCGTTAATGGCGCTGTCTTTTTCGATAAAAGTATCGCTGGCAGGCACATATGCTTCAGGCTGATAATAGTCGTAATAACTGACAAAATACTCCACAGCATTGTGCGGAAAAAACGCCTTAAACTCGCCATATAGCTGGGCGGCAAGGGTTTTGTTGTGTGCCATGATAATGGTGGGACGCTGGCATTGGGAAATCACTTTTGCCATGGTGTAGGTTTTACCTGAGCCTGTCACCCCCAAGAGCAGCTGGCCGTGCATGCCTTTGTCGACACCATCAACCAATTTGGCAATCGCTTGCGGTTGGTCGCCTGATGGTTCAAATTCGGTCACCATCTCAAAAGGTTTACTTGAGATTTGGGTGCCACTGGCATTGACACCGGTGATTTGGGCATCATCTTGGATTTGGCGGGCAAGTTGGCTAAGTTCACGTTCGGAGCGGGAAGATTGAGGTGGTCGCATTTTATTGTCTTTATCGTAGTCACAGATGGGTAAATAATGGGGTTGATGGGTGAGAAGTTAAAGCAGAATAACGCGAAATATTGTATCAGTGATTGGGTTTATCAAAAAAGCCCACCCATTAAAAAACCGGCCATCATCAAACTTGTTAAAATTACCCCATTAGCCTATTCCAGTTAGGCATTTAAAAGCATTAGGTTAATTTGGCAAAATCCCTTATAATATCCCCTGACTTTTTCCACTGTAGCGACAGTGACTTATATGAGTCATTTTGCTATTAGTCATATTAATCATTTTTTCGTTAATCATTTTGCAAACTTGCTCGTGCTGTATCGCAGTCCGTGACTTTCTATTTTTGCTTTGTTCTTGTTTTAAAATGTAAAATAGAGATAGGTTTGCAAAGCGATTAATTTTCTATCACCCTTAATGTAATGAGAAAATTAAATGCGTGAATATCAACTATTTACCTCTGAATCCGTCAGTGAAGGTCACCCAGACAAACTCGCTGACCAAATCTCTGATGCTATCCTTGACGCCATCCTTGAGCAAGACATCCATGCGCGTGTGGCGTGCGAAACCTTGACCAAAACAGGCGGCGTGGTGCTGGCGGGTGAAATCTCTACCACCGCCAATGTCGATTTCGAAAAAATCGTGCGTGATACCGTCCTGCGCGTTGGCTACAACAGCTCAGAATTGGGCTTTGATGGCGCCACCTGTGCGGTTATCAATATGCTTGGCAAACAATCCCCCGAAATCGCCCAAGGTGTTGACCGCTCGCGCCCTGAAGAGCAAGGCGCCGGTGACCAAGGTTTGATGTTTGGTTATGCCACCCATGAGACGGATGTGTTGATGCCTGCCCCCATTCAGTTTTCCCATCGTTTGATGGAAAAGCAAGCGCAATTGCGTAAAGACGGCACATTAGCGTGGCTGCGTCCCGATGCCAAAGCGCAAGTCACGGTACGCTATGATGGCGATAAACCTGCGTTTATTGATGCGTTGGTACTATCAACCCAACACGATCCCAGTATCTCGCAAAAAGACTTGCATGAAGCGGTCATGGAAGAAATCATCAAGCCTGTCATTCCAGCTGCGATGCTGCACAAGGATACGAAGTATCATATCAACCCAACAGGGTTATTTGTGATTGGTGGTCCTGTGGGGGATGCGGGTTTGACGGGTCGTAAAATCATCGTAGACACGTATGGCGGCATGGCGCGTCACGGCGGCGGTGCGTTCTCAGGTAAAGATCCATCAAAAGTGGACCGCAGTGCAGCCTACGCAGGGCGTTATGTTGCCAAAAATATCGTAGCGGCAGGACTGGCGGAGCGCTGTGAAATTCAAGTAAGTTATGCCATCGGTGTAGCAGAGCCAACCTCTATTTCTGTCAACACGTTTGGCACGGGCAAAATCAGCGATGACAAGATTGTCGATTTTATCCGCCAGCATTTTGATTTACGTCCGTATGGTATCACGCGTATGCTTAACCTACTCCAGCCCATGTATGAGCAAACAGCGAGCTATGGTCACTTTGGTCGCCAAGGCACTGAAACCGCTTTTACTTGGGAGCGTACTGACCGCGCGGCACTACTTAGAGCAGACGCGGGTTTATAATTTTATTGACGAAATACAAGATTTGTAGGGTGCGTTTTACGCACCTTTTTAACGTTTAATTGATGGTAGAAAATTGCAGGGAAAAATTATGAGCGAAAACACCAACCAAATCACCGAAGAAATGAACGCGTTTTATGAGCGCGCTGATGAGTTTATCCAGCTTGCCAATACCCTTCGCACCGATGATATACACGCAGGTAAAATCAATGCCTCCATGCTGTATGCAGTCGCGCGTTTTAGCGCATGGACAGCGGCAACGGGCTTTGTCAAAGGCGCTGATTATGCCAAAGAAAAGCAAGATATTATCGAACATTTCACCAAGAATTTTGAGCGAATGTTGTCTGACAATATTGACGACTATGCCGAAAACTTCCAAAAATACATGCAAATTGGCAATTAATTGCAGTCCAACAACACGAGCATTTCATTAAAAAAGCGTATTGAATCGTCATACGCTTTTTTTATTGCATCGCTTATCATCTAAACCCGCAATTATTTGAACAATTAATTATTTAAACCATCGATAAAACAACCAACCTATTATCAAGATGACCAAGATAATCACACTCACCCGTTTCACCCATCTTGGCAATAACGGTAGGGTGATATTTTCTTGTTTAAGATGATTATCAAGCCCTTGTGTCAATGTGCTAAAGCCTTGTTCTTTAGTCTCTACTGATGACGCAGGATGAGCAGTAGGCGGCGTTTGACTGTTTGCCGCTAACGCTTGATTTTCATACGCATCAATTTGTTGTTTTGCTTCGTCTAAGCTAATCCCCTGCTCTTGTGCGTGGGTTTTGATGGCGATGACGTAGTTTTTTTTATCGACCAGTTGTTTGATATGACTCGGTAACGTTGATTGTGCCATAAGTAATTCCTCAAATTTTAACCTGTATATCATGCCTAGTTTGTTAAACTTATTTTAGAAGAATGTAGCAACGGGCGCCTGTTTATTGTAAATAAATGTAAATAAACGCTTCAAACTTTTGGCAAAATATTCACCTTTTAAAAGTTACAGTAACTAATTATGTAAAAATAGAAGTTTACTATTCATTTTCCAAATACTTTTATTTTTACTTAACTTAATTTTTAAAAATCGCGTACTGACAGCTAGTTTTTTTGTGCGTATACTGATGGATATACTAAGGCAAAGCAGCAAATAACCTGCCCTACCCTAAACCTAAAGCAGGACTGATTAGCATTAACTTTGCTATTTTCCCCTTCAATCATGTAAAAAGGAAGCAACATGGCACCTATCTCTGCAGGTCGTAAATTCCGTGACGCCATCGAATCTGAAAAAGCCGAAGGTCGTCCCCTTCAAATCGTTGGCACTATCAATGCCTACACTGCCATGATGGCAAGCCAAGTCGGTCATAAAGCGATTTATCTCTCAGGTGGCGGTGTTGCCAATGCCTCATTTGGTTTGCCTGATCTTGGTATGACGAGCCTTAACGATGTATTAACCGATGCCACCCGTATCACCAATGCGGTTGACACGCCATTATTGGTTGACATCGACACAGGTTGGGGCGGCGCATTTAACATCGCCCAAACCATTAAACAAATGGAAAAAGCAGGCGTTGCCGCGGTCCATATCGAAGACCAAGTGGCGCAAAAACGCTGTGGTCATCGCCCCAACAAAGAAATCGTCTCAACCAGCGAGATGGTTGACCGTCTAAAAGCTGCGCTGGATGCCAAAGTTGACCCAGATTTTGTGGTGATGGCACGAACCGATGCGCTGTCAGTGGAAGGTTTGGATGCTGCGGTTGAACGTGCGGTGGCGTTTCAAGAAGCAGGCGCGGACATGATTTTTGCTGAAGCATTGACCGATATCGCCATGTACCGCAAATTTACCGACGTGTTAGACATTCCCGTGCTTGCCAATATGACTGAGTTTGGGCAAACAGACCTTTACAGCACCAAAGAATTATTTGACGTGGGTGTTGACATGGTACTTTATCCATTATCTGCGTTCCGTGCGATGAACAAAGCCGCCCTCAATGTCTACCAAGCGTTAAAAGATGAAGGCGTACAAACCTCCGTGGTCGACACCATGCAAACCCGTATGGAATTGTATGATTTCTTAAACTACCATTCATACGAGCAAAAATTGGACGCATTATTTAAATCAAAAAAATAATTGGCGAACTATGCTCAACACTTAATGCCAAACACTTAAGGCTAAACACTTAATAAAGCTAAAAAGGAGTTTTACCATGTCAAAAGACACCCCAGTGACAGACGCGACTGACAACAAGCCAAAACCCAAAAAAAGCGTTGCCCTATCAGGGGTGCCCGCCGGTAACACTGCCCTATGTACCGTAGGTCGTACAGGCAATGACTTAAGCTATCGTGGCTATGATATTTTGGATTTGGCAAAAGACAGCGAGTTTGAAGAAGTAGCGCACTTACTGATTCACGGTCATTTGCCAAACCGTCATGAGCTAGCGGCGTACAAGAAAAAACTTAAAACCCTGCGTAACTTACCCGTCAATGTACTGGCGGTGTTAGAAGCCTTGCCTGCCCACGCCCACCCGATGGATGTGATGCGTACTGGCGTATCGGCACTGGGCTGCACCTTGCCTGAGCGTGAAAGCCAACCTACCTCAGAAGCCCGTGATATCGCCGACAAGCTTATCGCCTCATTAGGCTCAATGCTACTGTACTGGTATCACTACAGCCACAATGGCAAAGTCATCAGCCTTGAGAGCGACCAAGACAGCATTGGCGGTCACTTCCTTGAGCTATTACAAGGTGAAGCCCCCAGTGAATCGCATATCAAAGCCATGCACATCTCGCTTATTTTGTACGCTGAGCATGAGTTCAATGCATCAACCTTTACCAGCCGTGTGATCACAGGGACTGGCTCGGATATGTATTCCGCCATCTCAGGCGCAATCGGTGCGTTAAAAGGTCCAAAACATGGCGGCGCCAATGAAGTGGCGTATGACATCCAAAAACGCTACCGCAATGCCGACGACGCAGAAAAAGACATCCTTGAACGTCTTGAGAAAAAAGAAGTCATCATTGGCTTTGGTCACCCTGTCTACACCGTGAGCGACCCACGCAACGTGGTCATCAAAGAAGTGGCTCGTAACTTATCCAAAGAGACTGGCGACATGACCCTATTTGATGTGGCAGAACGCCTAGAAAGCGTGATGTGGGATAACAAAAAAATGTTCCCAAATCTGGATTGGTTCTCGGCAGTGAGTTATCACAAGCTTGGCGTACCAACGGCGATGTTTACCCCATTATTTGTGATTGCGCGTACCGCAGGGTGGTCAGCGCATGTGCTTGAGCAACGTGCTGATGGCAAAATCATCCGTCCTTCTGCCAACTACACAGGCCCTGATGACCAAAAATTTGTACCACTGGATGAGCGTCAATAATTAGCGTTTTAATCGTATAAAAAGCCTTTCAGGTCAGCCTACCTATTGATTTGAAGGGCTTTTTTTCTAATGGATTATTAATTTTAAGGTTAAGCCAAATGACCAATCAATACCGTAAACCCCTCCCTAATTCCGACTTAGAATACTACGACACCCGCCAAGCGGTGAATGACATCACCCCAGACGCGTATGACAAACTTCCCTACACCTCGCGTATTTTAGCCGAACAATTAGTGCGTAAAGTCAGCGACCCAAACGAACTGACCGCTGCACTCAAACAGCTCATCAACCGTGAGCGTACGTTAGACTTTCCTTGGTACCCTGCGCGTGTGGTGTGTCATGATATCTTGGGTCAAACTGCCCTTGTAGACTTGGCAGGCTTGCGTGATGCCATCGCCGAGCAAGGCGGCGACCCAAGCAAGGTCAACCCTGTGGTACAAACTCAGCTGATTGTTGACCACTCGCTTGCTGTGGAATGTGGTGGTTATGACCCAGATGCGTTTGAAAAAAACCGCGCCATCGAAGACCGCCGCAACGAAGACCGTTTTCACTTTATCAACTGGACAAAGACTGCTTTTGAAAACGTCGATGTGATTCCCGCAGGCAACGGCATCATGCACCAAATCAACCTAGAGAAAATGTCACCTGTTATCCAAGTACAAAACGGCATCGCCTACCCAGATACTTGCGTGGGCACAGACAGCCACACCCCACACGTGGATGCGCTGGGCGTGATTTCGGTGGGTGTCGGTGGACTGGAAGCAGAAACCGTAATGCTCGGTCACCCATCGATGATGCGCCTACCTGATATCGTGGGTGTTCACCTCAAAGGCAAACGCCAAGCTGGCATCACCGCCACCGATATTGTGTTGGCGTTGACGGAATTTTTGCGTAAAGAGCGCGTGGTCGGTGCGTATGTGGAATTCTTCGGTGAAGGCGCAGACAGCCTATCCATCGGTGACCGTGCCACCATCGCCAATATGACCCCAGAATATGGCGCAACCGCAGGGTTATTTTATATTGATGGGCAAACCATCGACTATTTACGCCTGACAGGTCGTGAAGACAAACAAGTTGAATTGGTAGAAAACTATGCCAAAACCGCAGGGCTTTGGTCATCTGACCTCGTCAATGCCGACTATGAGCGTGTGCTTGAGTTTGATTTGTCACTCGTGACTCGTAACATGGCAGGTCCTTCAAATCCCCACGCGCGCGTATCGACTTCTGAGCTTTCTGCCAAAGGCATTGCCCATGCCGAAGGTGAAGCCGTGCCTGAATCAGAGAATGGCTTAATGCCTGATGGTGCGGTGATTATCGCCGCTATTACCTCGTGTACCAACACCTCAAACCCTCGTAACGTGGTGGCAGCGGCATTGCTTGCCAAAAAAGCCAACGAACTTGGCTTAACCCGTAAACCTTGGGTGAAATCATCCTTCGCCCCTGGCTCAAAAGTGGCTGAACTATACTTGCAAGATGCTAACCTATTGCCAGAACTGGAAAAACTCGGCTTTGGTATCGTGGCATTTGCCTGTACCACCTGTAACGGTATGTCGGGTGCGTTAGATCCAGCGATTCAGCAAGAAATCATCGACCGTGACCTGTATGCCACTGCAGTGCTATCAGGCAACCGCAACTTTGACGGACGTATCCACCCGTATGCCAAACAAGCCTTCTTGGCAAGCCCGCCGTTAGTCGTCGCGTATGCGATTGCAGGGACGATTCGTTTTGACATCGAAAAAGACGTGCTTGGCGTGGTCAATGGTAAAGAGATTCGCCTTATCGACATTTGGCCATCGGATGAAGAGATTGACGCGATTGTGGCAAAACACGTCAAACCTGAGCAATTCCGTCAAATCTATATCCCGATGTTCAACCTTGACCGCAGCGAAAAAGCCGACAGCCCACTGTATAACTGGCGACCCATGTCAACCTATATCCGCCGTCCACCCTACTGGGAAGGCGCGCTAGCGGGCGAACGCACCCTCAAAGATATGCGTCCACTCGCCATCTTGCCTGACAATATCACCACCGACCACTTGTCGCCGTCCAATGCGATTTTGGCAAGCTCGGCAGCAGGCGAATACTTGGCAAAAATGGGCTTACCCGAAGAAGATTTTAACAGCTACGCCACCCACCGCGGCGACCATTTAACCGCGCAACGTGCGACCTTTGCCAATCCAAAACTGTTCAATGAAATGGTGAAAAATGACGATGGCAGTACCAAGCAAGGCTCACTGGCTCGCGTTGAGCCTGAAGGTCAAGTGATGCGGATGTGGGAAGCGATTGAGACGTACATGAACCGTAAGCAACCGCTGATTATCATCGCCGGGGCGGACTATGGTCAAGGCTCTAGCCGTGACTGGGCTGCCAAAGGTGTGCGTCTGGCCGGGGTGGAAGCGATTGTGGCGGAAGGTTTTGAGCGGATTCACCGTACCAACCTTATCGGTATGGGCGTGCTGCCGCTTGAATTTAAAGCTGGGACGACGCGTATCACGCTAGGGCTAGATGGGACTGAGACGTATGATGTGATTGGTGACATTTCACCACGTTGTGATTTGACGCTGGTGATTAATAAAGAAGGCTCGCAGCCGCTTGAAGTGCCTGTGACCTGCCGTCTTGATACCCAAGCGGAAGTGGATACTTATAATGCTGGGGGCGTATTGCAAAAATTCGCGCAAGACTTCTTAAAAGGTGAAGTGGCGTAATTTTTGCTAGAATTTTATTAAAAAAGGGTTGTCATAGATTCTATCACAACCCTTTAAATTTAAAAATTTCTAATCAATTTTTAAAGAAAAAATTTATCATTTCTGCTATTTTATTTGCTCTACTTGTGATAAACATTAGAGCGTCATCATTTGATGAAACTTTTAAAGCTTCATTTAAATCAATAAGGTTGGCTTCACTAAAATCTCTACCACCCTCAAGATTTTCTATAAATTTGAAATAATCACTAGGTGTTTTATCTTTTATTTCTTCTCTATTCTGTTTAGAATCCACTAACACAATGTTAGCAATGGAGTTATATGGACTCTTATTGGAGAAATCAGAAACCCTTGTTTTTGGATAGATATGATGATTATCAAATTTAGAAGGATTAACTTTTAAAACCTTGTTACCTAAAATATCTCTATCAAATTTTCCTTTTGGCTTTTCATCATATAATATGTTTAAAACTGCTCTAAATTCAGCTTTAGTTGTAGTTATTTCTAAAACTTTACTAGGGGTAAGATTAGGTGTAGAAAACAAAGCATCAAAATCATATTTTTTAAACTCATGTTCATTCACTACACGTTTAGATATATCGTATAATTTTTCTACAGTATCTAAATTTGATTTACTAAAGTTGGTATTGCTAATCGTAAGATACAGAGCGTATTTCTTCACTTCCCTTTTAAACCGAGCATTTTCAAAACTTTGTGGATTAGCTAAAAATATAGCAATCGCATATTCTAAAAAAGTAATTTGACCAATATCTAGTAGGTTTTCTTCTTCTATCCACTGAATAATATTGAATAAAACATGTGATTTCTTATTCCACATCTCAAACCAAAACTCTGCGTTACGTTTTAGCATATTTGATTGTACTAAATTAGGAATAGAATTTTGTTCAAGCAAATGGGCAATTTCGAATATTCTAATAATTCTATCTAGTTTTTCATATACTTCACTATCTTCATTGTATTTGAAAAAATCTTGTAGCCCAATTTTTAAATTTGTATTACTGCTTATCTTATCGTCTATCTTGTTATTGAGAAAAGTTGATAATCCTCCTTTATACACTTCTAATTGTACTTGGAAAGATTTTGCATTAATTAAATCAAATAAAGTTAATTTTTTACCTGTAGAATTGACTTTTTCAAATACTCTAATAACAACTCCTAATTCTGAGTCGCCACTAATAACTGTAGCTGGAACACTATAACCACTTACAGCTCCCAAAATACCGTTAAGGTAATCCATGTACTTATCAAATTTATCTTCATCAATATCCTTTAAATTTCTCAGAAATTTGCTTACTACTGAACCAAATTTATTCTCTATAATACTTTTTCCAGATATAAACCTATTATTATCTCTAGTAGGTTTGTCACTCTTATCTTGACCTCTATTAAAACTTCTACAAAGTGCTTCCTGATTAATTTTAGCTTTTGATGAATTTAGACCACTATCATTTTCAATTTTATCTTCTGGAAACCTTTCCATTAATATTGATAACAAGTCATAGTAGTATTCATTTCTAATATCCAATGATAAAAATAACTTTGAAATAGATGTCATTCTTTGTTGACCATCTAAAACATAATATTTAGTTTCGCTATCTTCTTCAGAATTAACTATATTAAGACTACTTTCATCTTTCAACAAACCATGATAACCAATTTTTAAGTTACCATTTTCTGGCATTATCAATAGAGAAGAAATAGGATATCCTCTAATAATTGAATCGCCCAAATCAATTATATCTTTAGATGTCCAAACAAAGTCCCTTTGAAATTTAGGTATTAAATAAACGTCTTTAGAAATTTTCTTGACAATATCTTGTAAACTTATATCAATATTATGGATATTACTCATTTAATAACTTTTTCCTTGTAAATATATGTTTCAATATTCATCTTATCATAATTTATTAGTTCATTTTTTTTAAATTTTCAGTTTATAGAGAATAAAAAAACAGCCAGTCAAGCAACTGGCTATTTTTTCAATCTTACCACTAACCAATCACATCAACGCCCATATACGGACGCAACACTTCAGGCACCGTGATAGTACCATCCGCATTTTGATAATTTTCCATGATGGCAAGCAGAGTACGACCCACCGCAAGACCTGAGCCATTTAGAGTATGCACCAGCTCGGTTTTTTTGCCATCTTTGACACGCGCTTGCATACGGCGCGCTTGGAAGTCACCACAGTTTGAGCAGCTAGAGATTTCACGGTAGGTAGTCTGAGACGGTAGCCACACCTCGATATCATAGGTTTTCACCGCGCCAAAGCCCATATCACCACCACATAGCACAATCACCCGATACGGCAAACCAAGCTGCTGCAAGATATATTCCGCTTGTCCTGTCATGTCCTCTAAGGCTTGCATTGAAGTCTCAGGATGGACGATTTGCACCATTTCCACTTTTTCAAACTGGTGCTGACGAATCAAGCCGCGAGTATCTCGCCCGGCACTGCCCGCTTCACTACGAAAACAGGGGGTATGGGCAGTCACTTTGATTGGCAGAGCTTCGGGATCTAAGATTTTGTCACGCACGCTGTTGGTAAGCGGTACCTCTGAAGTAGGGATTAAGTAATACTCTTTTTCACCGCGCAGCTTAAATAGGTCTTCTTCAAACTTTGGTAGCTGCCCTGTACCAAGTAGGCTGTCGGCATTGACCATATACGGCACATACATTTCAGTATAGCCGTATTTGTCGGTATGGGTAGTAAGCATAAAGGCAATCAAGGCGCGGTTGAGTTTGGCGAGTTGACCTTTTAGCACGCTAAACCGTGAGCCAGTCAGTTTGGCAGCCATTTCAAAATCAAGTAACCCCAAATCTTCGCCCAAGTCGCTATGGTCTTTGACCTCAAAATCAAATTGGCGCGGCT
The DNA here is from genome assembly GCF_045370505.1 of Moraxella sp. 179-F 1C4 NHS. Taxonomy (NCBI): domain Bacteria; kingdom Pseudomonadati; phylum Pseudomonadota; class Gammaproteobacteria; order Moraxellales; family Moraxellaceae; genus Moraxella; species Moraxella sp. 179-F 1C4 NHS. Next base: position 45,765 of record NZ_JBIQEC010000003.1, read on the forward strand.
CACCCCATCGACGCATTTCGACATTGTCGTTTTCATCCTTACCTGCCGGCACGCTGTCATCCGGTAAATTTGGGATAGTTAAAGCTGCCGCTAAAATTTTCTCCTGCAAGGCTTTGAGCGCGTCTTCCGCTTGTTTCATGTCGCTACTGATGGTTGCCATTTCTGCCATCAAAGCGTCAGTATTTTCGCCATTACGTTTCATCAAGCCGACTTGTTTGGCGCCCGCATTTTTTTTGGCTTGTAGCTCTTCGGTTTTGACTTGAATGGATTTGCGCTGTTCTTCGACTTGCTGCCAAAATGCTTTATCAAGCTCATAGCCGCGTTTGGCAAGTTTTTCAGCGACCGTGTCTAGTTCTGTACGCAGTAATTTTGGGTCGATCATGGCGATAAGTTCCTTAAATTGTTCAAACTTGAGTTAAAGCAGCAAAATGGCTGTTGATATCAGCGTGTATGATACCAAGATTGCAGCGATTTTTCACGGTAGCGACTATAAATACACGGCAAATTGACGATTTATCGGTATGCGCTTATCGGCGTTCGCCCCTCGCTGCATTGGCGGTAAAACAAAAATTTATCAAAAAGTGCGTTGTTAGGTTTATTTTTGGGTCAAGGTTGGGTAAGATAAGCCTTCTTTTATCGTTTTGTAACTATCGTTTGATAGTGAGTGAATTGTTTATGGCGCTGTACCCTTACACCCTACAACCTGTGGATTTGAATCTGACCGAGGACGAGTTTCGTCAAGCACAGCTACAGCTGTTTGATGCCAACAACCAAACTTTGACCAAAATCACCCCAAAAACTTGGGCAATTTTGGCAGTCATTGTGGTGCTAGCGATTTTAGGTCTGATTTTTGTGCACGGTTATTCCACCATTATTTTTTGGTTGATGCTTGTGGGTGTGGTGATTTATTTGCTAGCGCGTACTTACGGTCTTAAATGGTATGTCAAACGGGAATTTGAAAAACAAATGGCAAGCCAAAGCATGCCGCCAGAGATGCAACAAATCAAGCTTGGCGTACAGCAGCACGGGGTAGTGATGTCCATGCCCGCACCCAACATGCCCGCCATGCCACGCGGCTACAATCAGCCTTTGGTGCGTAGTAGCGGTATGCAGCAAGCGGTCATCAAATGGGACAATGTCACCAACTGGCAAGAAACGCCTGACTATATCTTTATGATGTTTGATGTCAAAAATCCAAAAACCGATGAAAGCCAACAAGGCAGCCAAATCGTACCCAAACGCCTTGTTAATCAAAAATTCCCGATTGATACCTTACGCCATCATTTACAACAAAACATCGGACAACCAGGTTTTGATCTAACCGACAAACCGACTGATAAATATTTCCCAGAAAACAATTAAGACTAAGACAGCAACTAATTATCGATGACCACAAAAACTGCAGCTAAAAAACTGCAGTTTTTTTATGGCAGCAAGCAAAACTATTTACCAAATTTGCACACAGCTGCGCCAAATGTTTGATATTATTTTTAGGGTAATACCGTATATTTTAATTGATAAAATTAAACGTACTGATAAAAACGATTAATTTTAATAACATATTGTTTAGGCTTACAATTAAGTCCTAAACAAATAAAAATCATCATTTTAGGAGATAACAACATGGCAAAACAAGCCACTACAAAACAATCAGCAACCAAACAAGACTCAGAACAATTAGACAATAACGATAAATCAGGTGAAAAAGTGACTACCGCCAAATCTACCGCTTCCAAATCTGCCTCAAGTAAAACACGCGATATCAGTCTAGCCGCTGCAGACATGAGCGCCATTGTTGAGCAATTAAATACCTTATTAGCCAACTATCATGTGTTCTATACCAATGTTCGTGGCTATCACTGGAATGTGCGTGGCTCAGATTTCTTTACCCTCCATGTGAAGTTTGAAGAGTTATATACTGCGCTGCAAGTCCAAATTGATGAAATTGCTGAGCGCATTTTGACCTTACAAGGTACCCCACTACATGCTTATAGCGATTTCTTAAAAATCTCAAGCATCAAAGAAGACAAAAACGTCTCTGACGGTGTGGCATGTGTGAAAGGTATTTTAACAGGTCTGACTATGACCATCGCTAAAGAACGCGAAATCATTGACTTAGCGGATGAAGATGACGATCAAGGCACTGCCGACCAATTGACTGCCTATGTGCAAGAACAAGAAAAATTGGTGTGGATGTATAACGCTTATCTTGGCTAATCGTCCCATCTGACCAAAAAGACGGCTTTGACAGTCGTCTTTTTTATTGCGTGCTAAAATAAAAACACAATATATAGATTTTCAAATGTCAATAAATTTAATTACTAATTTTTTGATATACAAATAGTTATATATTTCAATATGTTATAAATTTTATCCTTAAAAATCAAATCCTTGGGTGGATTGCAATTGCTATATGTTGTTATCTATAATAGCCAAGCACACTAGCCAGTTGATGCACTTGTTAGCTGATAGCATTTGTTAGCTGATATTGCTATGCCACTTGTCTTGAACTTTGATTGAAGAAGATTCACCGCTATGTCATATTCCATCTTTTGCCAAACCAAAAATGACCCATTGCTTGAGCCGATGTTTTTTGGTCAGCCTGTCAATGTGGCACGTTACGACCAACAAAAATTCCCTGTTTTCGAGCAGTTGATTGAAAAGCAATTGTCGTTTTTTTGGCGTCCAGAAGAAATTGACGTCTCCAAAGACCGCTTGGATTTTAGCAACTTGTCAGTACATGAACAGCATATCTTCTTAAGCAACCTAAAGTACCAAACCTTGCTTGATTCCATTCAAGGTCGTAGCCCCAATGCCGTGCTACTGCCACTGGTATCAATTCCTGAATTAGAAACCTGGATTGAAACATGGTCATTTTCTGAGACCATCCATTCTCGCAGCTATACCCACATTATTCGTAACGTGGTCAATGACCCAAGCAAAGTATTCGACGATATCGTTGACAATCCTTTTATCCTAGAGCGCGCGACAGGGATTGCCAAGTTTTATGACGAGCTGTACCAACTATCTCAGCTATATAACCTATACGGTGAAGGTCGTCATGTGATTGATGGCAAGCCCGTCGAGGTCAATTTACGCCTGCTTAAAACCAAATTGTATCTATGTTTGGTCGCTATCAATGTGCTAGAAGCGATTCGTTTTTATGTGTCGTTTGCTTGTTCATTTGCCTTTGCTGAGCGCAAACTGATGGAAGGTAATGCCAAAATCATCAAAATGATTGCCCGTGACGAAGCGCTGCATCTAAACGGCACCCAGCATATGATTAATTTGCTGCAATCGGGCAAAGACGACCCTGACATGGTAGAAATCGCCCAAGATTGCCAACAGCAAGCCATTGAAATTTTCAAAGACGCGGCTGAACAAGAAAAAGCATGGGCAAAATACTTGTTTAAAGATGGCTCAATGATTGGCTTGAATGAAAATATCTTGGTGCAATACGTCGAGTACATTACCAATCTACGTATGGATGCGATTGGCTTGCCACCCATTTTTGCGGCAATTAAAAACAATCCAATTCCATGGATCAATGCGTGGTTGTCCTCAGACAACGTGCAAGTCGCGCCCCAAGAGTCAGAAATCACCTCTTATTTGGTCGGTCAAATTGACGCAGAGCTGAGTGATGATGCGTTTGATGATTTTGAATTGTAATTCGTCATACGCTTATTTTATTTAGGCAATATAATCGATTATGGCATGGATTTTTACCAACAACACGCAGTTTTATCTGCATGACGCCGAGACGTTGCTACAAGGCATGCTTCGCTCAAAAATCCCTGCCAATCACCAATGCCTTGAAGGTTATTGCGGTACTTGTAAGCTCAAATACCGCCGTCGCCACCATGACACCCGTATCGAATACATCAATGAGCCACTGGTGATGTTAGACGATGACGAAATCCTACCCTGCTGTTGTCAAGTTAGAGGGGCAATCGAGCTTGATATTGATTAATTTACCAAAATAACCCGCCAAAAACTGCGCGAAATGCCGCATAAAGCGAAAACTTACCCGCTTTGCCTTTAATTTTCTCCCCGCGAACCTCATATAATCCGTTATAATAATAGGTTGACTACCGCTTTTTAATCATACTAAATCTTTATTTAGTCCTCGACTGTCATTTGCAGGGTGTATCCCTTGATAAAAATGAAGAAATACAGTCATTAGCTTATTTGTCGTGCTATTACATTATTTATTTTTTTAACCAATATCAAAGCGAGCCCTCATGAGCGAACATTCAACTTCTCAATTAGCCACGCTGATTCAATTAGGTAAAGAGCAAGGTTATCTCACCTATGCTGAGATCAATGACCAACTCCCCGAATCGGTAACTGAAAGTGACCAAATTGATGATATTATTCAAATGCTCACAGACGTTGGCATCAAGATTTTTGAGACCGCGCCTGATGAAGACGACATTATGCTTAGCGATGATGCGGATGATGACGAAATTGCTGTCGATGAAGCCGCTGCAGTACTTGCCTCAGTAGAATCTGAGCCAGGTCGCACCACCGACCCTGTGCGTATGTATATGCGTGAGATGGGTACGGTTGACCTACTCACCCGTGAAGGTGAGATTGCGATTGCTAAGCGTATCGAAGATGGTATTCGAGATGTACAACATGCCATGACCTTTTGGCCAGGTACGGTGGCCATGCTCATTAATGAATACCACCAAACCTTTGAAGGTGAAAAGAAAGTCTCGGATATTATTACCGGTTTTCTTGACCCTGAAGCCGCTGATGTCATCCCGCTTGCCGATGACGAAGAGGTAGAAATCGCGTTACCGATTATCAAACCCAAAGTCAAAGACGACAAAGCCGAGGATGAGCTCGACGATGAAGCCGAAAACGCCGATGAAATCGAAGAAGCCGATGGCGACGTCAGTGAAGATGCCGATACCGAAGAAGCCAGCGGTCTTGACCCTGAAGAAGTGCGTCTGCGCTTTGAAGAATTAGAGCAATTATTCAACAAGGTCAAAGATTTATTAGCCACCCATGATCGTGATAGCGACGTGGTCAAAGCTGCGATGAATGAGCTTGCCAACTGCTTTATGCTATTTAAGCTCAATAGCCGCGTCTCTGACAATATCATGGATATGATGCGCGAGGTGTATGAAGACGTGCGTAAAAACGAACGTCACATCATGAAACTGGTGATTCGCCGCGGTAAAATGCCAAAAGATGAGTTTCGCAAAACCTTTCCGCATAATGAAACCAACCTTGACTGGCTCCCTAACCGTATCGCAGGCAAACCTGCCTTTGCTGACACGTTAGAGCGGGTACTTGACGAAGTATTACAGTATCAAGGGCGTATCCAGCAGCATGAGCAAAATCTTGGCATGAGCATCGACCAAATGAAAGTGGTCGCACGCAACATGTCTGTGGGCGAAGCCAAAGCCCGCCGCGCCAAAAAAGAAATGGTTGAGGCAAACTTACGTCTGGTCATCTCGATTGCTAAAAAATACACCAATCGCGGTTTGCAGTTCCTTGATTTGATTCAAGAAGGCAACATTGGCTTGATGAAAGCGGTAGATAAATTTGAATATCGCCGTGGTTATAAATTCTCCACTTATGCCACTTGGTGGATTCGCCAAGCCATCACCCGCTCGATTGCTGACCAAGCGCGTACCATCCGTATCCCCGTGCACATGATTGAAACCATCAATAAAATCAACCGTGTATCGCGCCAGCTATTACAAGAAATGGGACGTGAGCCTACCCCTGAGGAATTGGGCGAACGCTTAGAGATGGACGAAGTCAAAGTCCGTAAAGTACTCAAAATCGCCAAAGAGCCAATCTCAATGGAAACCCCAATCGGCGATGATGAAGACAGTCACTTGGGTGATTTTATTGAGGACTCGAGCATATCAAGCCCAGTGGATGAAGCAACGGCACAAGGGTTAAAAGAAGCTACCCGTGAAGTGTTAGCCAACCTCACCGAACGTGAAGCCAAAGTGCTTAAAATGCGTTTTGGTATTGATATGTCTACCGACCATACCTTAGAGGAAGTGGGTAAACAATTTGATGTCACCCGTGAGCGTATTCGTCAGATTGAAGCCAAAGCGCTGCGTAAACTGCGCCACCCTTCTCGCTCCGAACATTTACGTTCATTCCTAGAGAATGATTAATGTTATATCCATCCAAAAAAGCCGAGACAATATTCTCGGTTTTTTTATGGGCGAGTTTGTGAATGTGGTTTTTCTATAAATGTGGCTTTTTATGAATTGGGTTATGAATGGCGCTTTTTTCAACGCCAAACTGCAACGTCTTGAAATTATCGGTTTTACCCTCATTTAGACCCTAAAGAAATTTATACAACCTTAGGTGATGCTATGAACGATAAAACAATTACACTCAATAACTTGGAAGCCGCTGCATGTAGTACGCGAGCGGCAAAACCTACGGATATCCAGCACCCAGAATTGTGGAATTTCCCTATGGATTATCCGCTTAGCATCATCGGTCATGAGGGTCACAAAGAGACGCTACTCGATGAAGTAAAATTAATTTTGGGTACTTTATTTCCTGAATTTGATTTGGCAAGTTTGACTATCAATCCATCGCGTACCGGTCGTTTTCATTCAGTACGTGCCAATGTATATTTGACAGAAGCTGAGCAAGTCAATAGCCTGTATAAAATGCTGGATGAAGCGGCAAGTATTCGTACCGTATTATAAACCTGTCATGGTTAAAAATGGCACGAGTGATTGACGTACAAAAAGCGGGATACATCAGTTATCCCGCTTTTTTTATCTGTTTTATATTGCTTATCAGTAGCTGATGATACGCTTACCTGATTATTGACTCAAAAGTAACAACTGATAGGCAGCCTTGTAGGCATCATAATTAAAATCATAGCTCGCCTCAAAGTGAGGTTTGAGTTTTTCAATTAACTCATCATCTTCATCAGATAGGCTGATATGCTTGGCTTGGGTCTGCATGTCTTCGATAGCGATTTCGCCAAGTAATTGATTAAACTTATCACGCGCCTGCTTTTGCTTGGCAATATCGGCAGCCGTCATGGGGACGGGTGCAGTATCAGCGCTGCCAGATTGCTGGCTGGCTGCCTGTTCTTGGGCGGTGGCTTTGTCTATTTTTGCACAGATTTTGGCAAGGCGGGTGCGTGATGTTTTATCAAGTTTATCTGTGTCCAACAGTAGCGAACAAGCTTGTTGTTCTTCGCTTTCCTCAACAACATCTACTGCCGCTGCAGCTTCCGCCGCCACTGCAGCTGCGCTTTCTACATCGCTGGGTTTGTCACTGATAGTTTGATACAACTGGCTAAAAATCTGGGCGTCAGATTTGCCTTGGGCTTTAAGTCTAGCAATCTGTTGCAAGTATTGCTGATTGCGATAGGTTTTATCAACAATCCCTGCGATATGTTCGGCAAGCTCATCATCGACATACGCATCAATGTCTGTAACCGCCTCTTGCTGACGGCTATCGGTATTTACGACCGCATAATTATCGGCCTGTATTTTTGCAAGTTTGGTTGCAGCGGCGTTTAGCGCCGCCATATCTATTTCGCTCAGGCTTGCTTCATCTTTTTGCAACACAAACTGGTAGGTATAAAGGGTGACAAAGGTCTCGACAAACCCTTTGTTTTGTTTGAGCAAACTATAGGACAAGGCTTCTAAATTCTTATCACTGTCAAAGATTTTGGATTGTTTTGTCGCCGCCCATAGATTGTTATCTTTTGATGCTTGTTGCCAAGTGATTGCCTTGTTGAAGATATCAGGATTGACGCGGGCTTTGCCATAATCATAAAAGTTAACCACTGTGCGCATTTGGGTCTTGGGCTGATTGGTTGGCGGCGTGGTTTTTTCAAATGCTGGCAAATCACTCATTGCTACCACATTGAGTAGTTGATTTTGGCGGTTGAGTCCATAGCTGATACGGATGTCGTCATCCATTGAGATAAAGCTGCTATTTGCCTCTTTGCTTATTTCAGCTTGCAGCGCTTTAAAGGCTTGCGGATTGGCGTCGATGATTTTTGCCAGTGCGGCGGCACTGACCAATTTATCTGATTGGTATTTGTCAAAGGCTGCTAAGGCTTTTGCAGTTTGACCCAATTCGTCACTGCTCGACTCATCAGTGGTTGACTCGTCAGTGGCTGTTTGAGTCTCTAAACTGTCCATAGCCTCTGCAGCATCGGCGCTGGCTGGGTCAGCAGCGCTTTCATCTGATTGCGCGCGCATTTTGTCAATCGCTTCATACAGGCGCATGGCAGATTCATACGCTTTTTCCTCAACGCTTGCCAACTCATTGCTGTCAAAGGCTTTTTTCATCAGATACCGTGGGCTAACGGCAAGGCTACTAAGCTGCTTTAGCTCATCATCTTTGGCAAAATCGGCTGGATTGATGAATGATTTTAGGTAGCGTTTATTGACGTGGAAGAACAGCAAATACTCCGCTATCATTTGATTGTAGCCAATGCGGTAGCCAATGCGCTGGCTCACACCTTTGGCTTTATCTTCAGTAGTCAAAGCCAATGGCTGATAGTCGCTTTCTTTAGCAAGGGTGGCATTTAGCAGTGACATCTGTTCAAATACCTTGAATAAGGCTCTTTTATCTATCTTTTTATCTTTTAGCAGTTTGCTATAGTCATATTCGATGTAGCGTCCATCATATTGGGGGTCGGTGGCAAACTCAGAGAGTCCCGACAAGTCAGCATATACTTTGGAGCGCGCAAAATCAGCCGCAAGCGGCACTTTGATAAACGCCCCTGCATTGTTCTGCACGTAGCGAAATTCAGGCACGATTGACATTTGCCCTCGGCGAAAATCTACCACACCTGTGGAGGCAAACTCAAAGCGCTTGGTTAAAATATCCATCACTTGCCCCGCTTCGCTTTGTTCACGGGTTTGGTGATTGACCCCCTCTGTAACCAAGGCTTGTTGGCGAGCATCAAGGTGCTGTGCTGCGCTAAGCTGCTGGATAAGTTTTAAACGATTAGGGCTTGCAGCTAACGCTTGTGCGCTACGTAAGGGCGGGCGCACCACATTGACTCGATAGTCATAAGCATAGCTTTGGCGACTGAGCAAATTTTGGTTGGCTTGCAACACGCGTTGAGACAGCGGCTGACTCGCGCTAGGCTGTGTGGCACAGCCATGAATCCCCAGCATGACGATAGCAAAAGTGAGAGGTTTTATACTAAAGGCGATGGCCTGTTGCGCATTCATTGATCTTCCTTAACAAATTTTATTATAAAGCCTATCTTTATAACTGAATTGATTTTTTTTGTAAACAAAAAGCCAGTGTTATGCTGCAATGTTTACAAAGATAATGGGTAATCTAACGGAGTTTTGCTATCATACGAACTAAATACCGCAAAAACGCTTAAAAACCCCTCATTTTAAAACCAATTACTTAAAAACCACTCAGAAGAACCCTTGTATGTCGCAACTTAGTCTACCCGCTAATCTTAGTTTACCCGCTAATTTAGAATACTTACTCACCCAATTTTTACAGGCGCAGCTGCCCAAGCCCATACAACTTGACCCAAGCGTGCTTGCCTACCGATGGCAATCAAATAGCCGCACGGGCAGCGGTGAAATGGTGCCTTTAACCGTGGATTTGCGATTGACGTTGGATGATTTGCTTGGCATTGAGGTGCAAAAAAATAAACTGATTCAAAACACGCGCCAATATTTAGCAGGCTTACCTGCCAATCATGTGCTGATGACAGGCACGCGTGGCGCAGGAAAATCCTCACTCATTCGGGCATTGCTCAATCAATATAAAGCGGATGGTCTTCGTATTATCGAAGTGTCACGAGATGATTTGGTGATGTTAGAGCCGATTCGCCAAGCGGTACGAGACCTTCATACAACTCAGCCCAATCATGGCTGTCATTATGTGGTGTACTGTGATGACTTAGCGTTCAATGGGCAAGATGAGAATTATCGCACGCTCAAAAGTGTGCTCGACGGCGCGCTAGATAGCGAGCAAGACAAACTACTGGTCTATGCGACCAGTAACCGCCGTCATCTATTACCGCAACTGATGAAAGACAATGTGAGCATTTATAATGGGCAAACTGATGAAGTCAATCCGTACGAGACGATTGATGAAACTGTATCGTTGTCTGACCGCTTTGGGCTGTGGCTGTCGTTTCATCCGATGACCCAGCCTGTGTATTTAGATATTTGTGCGCATTATTTGGCGCAAGCAAGTTTGCCCTTTGATGAGGAAGCAAAAGCCGCTGCCTTGCGCTTTGCCAGTGAACGCGGCGGACGCTCTGGGCGCGTGGCTTATCAGTTTAGTCGGTATTTTATTGGCATGAAAAGGTTGGAAAATTAACATGTACACATCTCAAGACCAACTCACCGAACTGGTGCGCAGGCTAGAAGAAAAACAGCATATTTTTGCCGCTGACCCGATCCTTATCACTGAAAAACTGCAACATGAACCGGGTGAACCGCTGACCAAATTGCGCCGCCGTGCCACACGCATTGACAATGATGGTAAACTTGCGCAGCTACTCACCACCATCGACACCCGCGTCAATGGCGTGATTTGGGGATTGACTGTGCTGTGGTTTATTTTGGGCTTTGTGGCGTTATTTGGCTTGATGCAAGCGCAGGTGGTGAACTTTTTTTATGTGCTAGCCAGTTTATTAGGGTTTAATACCATTATCTTGCTGGTTTGGCTCGGTTGGATGCTGTTCTCACCGCGCAACAAACCCAGTTTTTTTGGTGCTTTTTTTACCCCTGCCACCCTAGTGCGTGGCAAAGATGTTGTTACCCAAACGGCAGTAGAGCTATATCAAGACCAGCTTAATCACGCTGGCACCAAATGGTACGTCAGTCGTATCAGCCACCAGTTTTGGTTAGCCAGCCTATCGGGAATGTTGGTGTCATTAATTCTATTGTTATTGGTCAAAAATTATAATTTTGTGTGGGAATCAACCCTACTACAAGACAGCAACGTGGTGGAAGTGGTCAAGCTGATGTCTTGGCTGCCCCATTGGGTAGGCTTTCCTACGCCAACGGCACAAGATATTATCACCGCGCAAATGAATCCTGAAACCACGCCACAGATGATTTCGTTTCGCTGGGCGATGTTATTAATCGGTAGCCTACTGATGTACGGTATCGTGCCACGTTTGCTCGCCTGGCTATGTTGTCTGATGATGGTGCGCTCAAGCCGTATGAAACTTGATACCAAACAGCCGTATTATCAAAAAATTATCGATTTTTGGCAGCGCAAAGTGATTGACCCCGATGACAGCCCTGCTGAGCAAAAACCTATCGCACCCACTGCGCAAATCAGCCTAGCCAATAAACTCGCCGTGTTGCTCGAATACCCGCAAGCCAACCCGCAATGGTATGCCAAAACCGTTGGTATGGCAGCGCAAAACTTTGGTCGTATCGATGATCGTGATGACTTGGAAAAACTGATTGCCTACCTTCAAAGCAACCCTGTTCAAGTGCTCGTCGGTATCTCCAATCTCGCACTCCCCGACCGTGGCACCCTGCGAAAACTCGATAATATCGCAAGCGCGGCAAAAGGCGGTATGATTGTGCAACTGCTCGATGCCAATCAAGGCTACCTGCCAAGTCCGAGCGAAATTGAAACCATCAAAGCCCGTCAACTACAATGGGAAACCGCGTTGGCAGAACGCCAGATTGCCCTAGTAAGAGAAAATTAACCATGAATGCCACGACAAGCTATGCCGATGTGATTAATAGCATTGCCCAGACTGCTGCACAGCTTACGCTCACAGCGCAAAGCGCTTTTGTGCAAAATCTACTGCGTCAATTCGTTCAAAATTTACCAGCCGATTGGCTTGACAATGAACTCGACAGTGAAAAACCGCACTATCAAGCCCTATTTGACGCCGTAAATACTCAAACTTGGCAAACCGCTAGTATCGAACAGGCGCTAAATGCGCTCGATGACATCATGTTTGCTATGGGCGAGAGCTATCCACACAGCACCAGTGACGCGATTTTGCTGATGCTTGATATGCTTGGGTTTTATCTATCTTTGACCGCCATGGAAGAAAAATCTGCCGTGAGTGATGGTTGGGTGATTTTAACCGCTGAAGGCTACTTGGATTATTACGACCAACTGGCAGAAGATAGTAGCGAAAACATAGATGATGTTGCCCATAGTTTTGATGATTGGTTGGCACATCCACTGACCCAAACTGCCTTCAATCATGTCACCCATGCCTTAGAACTTGCCAAAAGAACTTGCCAAAAATAGCTCGCGCTGAATACATAAAGGTTAACAAATAATGGATAACAAAGACATAACCGCCCAAGAAAAACTGACAATTGATTTAACCAAAGATTATTTGCCAGCGAATACCACCTTGCCAGCGGGGGTCGCTGACAGTGTGACCCATCCAAGCACCGACATCGCTACGCAGATGTCCAATCATCCATTAGCCCAAGCTGAACAAAATCCCTATCGCAGCCGCAAAATCAGCATTGGCGAAAATGAAGCGTTAAAATTGGCGGTCGTGGGTCATACCAATACCGGTAAAACTTCGCTACTGCGCACCCTGTTGCGTGATATGTACTTTGGCGAAGTCAAAAATGCGCCTGCCACTACCCGCCATGTGGAAAAAGCCATGATCAATGACAGCCAAACGGGTAAAGGCTTGGTGGCACTGTATGACACGCCCGGTCTAGAAGATGCGTCAGGGCTACTTGATTGGTTAGAAGACAACACCGCTGCCCGCCGTGACGGTGTGGAGCGGTTACAGCAATTTTTGGCAAGTGCGCCTGCGCAAGACGAGTTTAGCCAAGAAGCCAAGGTCATTCGTCAGCTGATTGCCAGTGATATGGCCGTCTATGTGATTGATGCGCGTGAGCCTGTGCTCGGCAAATATAAAGATGAGTTGACGGTGCTGTCATGGTCAGCCATCCCCGTCATGCCTGTATTTAACTTTACTAAGGGTCAAGATAGCAATATCAATGAGTGGCAGCAGATGCTCGCGCGCCGCAACTTACATGTATCCACGCGGTTTGACTCAGTGGCGTTTGAATTTGATGATGAAATCAAACTGTGGCAAAACTTAGAAACCATGCTAATACAACCTGAAATTATCAAACAGCTGATCGAGCGTCGTAAAGCCGATTGGGATAATTTGTACGATGATGCCAATATTATCATTGCGCATTTTTTATTAAACGTTGCCGCCTTTGTTGAAACCATTCATGAGGAAGATGATCCGCTGCCCACCTTGCAAAAAATGCAAGAAAAAGTACGCCAAGCTGAACGCAATATGCAAGATGAACTATTAAACCTGTATAAATTTTATGACAATATCGTCACCACCACACCGCTTGAACTGACTGAATATCGTCGCGATCCGTTCGATAAAGAGGTACTAGCCAGTTATGGGATTCGTACCACAGGCGGTGCTGCGGCAGGCGCGCTGATTGGTTTAGGTATTGATGTCGCCACCCTTGGCACTTCACTGGGGCTGGGTACGGCGCTTGGTGGTTTGGCAGGTGGCTTACTGTCAAACACCAGCGCGATTGCCGACAAAATCAGCGGCGTCAAACGGCTGCACATAGACCCTGCTACCCTGACCTTACTGGCAACTCGAGCAATGGATTTACTGACTGCGCTACGCCATCGTGGTCATGCGGCGACTGATAGCATCATGGCGAACCAATCGCTCGCGCCTTGGTCAGTTGATAGATTGCCAAGTTTGCTCAAAAAAGCGCGTGGTAAGCCCGAATGGTCATCGCTCAACACAGGTAGACAAGCCACTGTATCTGCCAAGCAGTCGCATGAGCTGCGCGATGAGGCAGCTTGGCAACTATCACGTCAATTAAGACGCTGATTTATTAGGGTAAAAACATGGTAAAGAATCTGGCTGAAAACTATCTAGCCTTGTTAAGGTTATTATTTGCTAAGCCCACTATAAGAATTTATTAAGTTAATTTTGTTATGTTTACCTTTTCATCTATCTTTTTTAATCTATGTCAATTTTTTGTTTTTGAGGGCAAGACCATGTATTCAGCACATCATGAACCGCATTTTAGTAATCGCAACAACTGGCTACGCGCAACCGTGCTCGGCGCCAACGATGGTTTGATTTCCACTGCCAGTCTATTAATGGGGGTTGCGGCAGCGCAAGTGGACAGTCACACCTTGCTGCTGACAGGGGTGGCATCGCTGATTGCTGGTGCAATTAGTATGGCAGCGGGTGAGTATGTCTCCGTCTCTTCGCAAGCCGACACCGAAAAAGCCGACTTGGCAAAAGAAGCCTATGAACTTGAGCACAATTCAGACCGCGAGCTAAAAGAACTGACGCATATTTATGTTCAGCGCGGCTTAACGCCTGCTATGGCACATGATGTTGCGGTAGCACTCACTGCTCACAATGCCCTAGAAGCGCACGCGCGCGATGAAATTGGACTTACCGATACCGCATCCGCCAATCCACTACAGGCAGCCGTGGCGTCGGCTTTATCCTTTATCACAGGGGCGCTGCTACCGGTGCTGTGTATTTGGCTATTACCAAAACAATATTTGGTCGGCGGTTTGGGCACAGTAACCTTGATAGGATTGGCAGTTTTGGGGTGGTTATCGGCGTATTTGGGGGGTGCCAAAATTTTCCCTGCCATTGTACGGGTGGTCATTTGGGGCGTTGTTGCGTTGGTTACTACCAACCTTATCGGTGGAATGTTTGGGGTAAAAACAGGTTAGTCAATCACTTTTTATCGCATTATTTATCGCTAATTTTTATCATTACCATTTGCAAAACCAATTTTTTCTTATAAGATAAGAAAACTGTAATAATTCAGCAAGTTTATAGAAACTATTATTGAGTGATAGATTATCGTTTCTATAAATTAAACAGTTGGCAAATAGTCAAAAATCCTATGGGATTTTAGCTTTCTACGGTAGTGGGAGATAAGGTTATGCAAGATTTTGTCAATGCGATTAATGATTGGGTATGGAGTCCCGCATTAATCTATCTATGTTTATTGGTTGGTTTATATTTTTCAATTCGTGGTCGTTTTTTACAAGTGCGCCATTTTGGTCGCATGATTCGATTGCTGATGGACGGCAAAAGCACCGATCAGGGTGTGTCCTCATTTCAAGCACTCGCTATGTCACTCGCAGGTCGTGTGGGTACAGGTAACATTGCCGGTGTCGCAACAGCGATTACGTTTGGTGGTCCTGGTGCATTATTTTGGATGTGGATGGTAGCGTTCTTGGGTGCAAGTACCGCATTCGTTGAGTCAACGCTTGCGCAGATTTATAAAGAACGTGATGATAAAGGCTTTTTTATCGGTGGTCCAGCCTATTATTTTGAAAAAGCACTAGGGCAAAAATGGTATGCCGTGTTATTTGCGATATCGGCAATCGCCGCTTGTGGTTTATTGTTACCCGGTGTACAGGCCAATTCGATTGCTGAAGCGATGAATAATTCACTGGGTATCGCACCTAGCATTTCAGCCGCGGTAATTGCGGCACTACTTGGCTTTATCATCTTTGGTGGTGTCAAACGTATTGCCTCCTCCGCTGAGGTGATTGTACCTTTTATGGCACTTGCCTACATCATCGTGGCGATTGTTATTATCATCATGCATATCGGTCAATTACCTGATGTGCTAGCGTTGATTTTCCGCTCTGCGTTTGGTATGGATTCTACGTTTGGTGCTGTGTTGGGTCTTGCCATCCAATGGGGTGTGAAACGTGGCGTTTACTCCAATGAAGCAGGTCAAGGTACAGGTCCTCACCCATCGGCAGCCGCTGATGTGTCACACCCAGCCAAACAAGGCTTAGTACAAGCGTTTTCAGTGTATGTCGATACGTTATTTGTTTGTTCGGCGACAGGTTTCATGCTAATCATTACTGGTATGTACAACGTACAAGACCCTGCCAGCAAAGAAGCCTTCTTGTATCAAGGGGTTAAAGGCGTTGCCGCAGGTCCAGGTTATGTGCAAACTGCGATGGAAAACATCATGCCAGGTTTTGGCGCAGTGTTTGTGGCGGTTGCGCTATTCTTCTTTGCCTTCACTACCATCATGGCTTACTACTATATTGCAGAAACCAATATCCGTTATCTCACTCGTACCGTAAAGCTAAATTGGGCAATCCCTGTACTCAAAGTAGTGATTTTATTTGTGGTAATTTATAGCTGCTTAAAAACCGCCGACTTGGCATGGGCATTGGGTGACTTGGGCGTTGGTTTGATGGCATGGCTCAACATCATTGGTATCTTATTCTTGCAAAAACCTGCGTTTGCTGCACTGCGCGATTATGAAGCACAGGTCAAACAAGGCAAAGATCCTATCTATGATGCGCGCGCCAATGGCGTACACAATGCGCCTATTTGGGATGAAATTTCAGCCAAGTACCGTAAAGAATTTGGCGAACATCCCAACCATGATCGCTTTGTACCCTAATTTTAATATGTGAATGCTTCAATACTTTCATTTAACAGCCGTTAAAAAAATAAGCCCCATTGACTGGGGTTTATTTTTGTGATGAATGATTATCTTTTGATTGGGATTTTAATTAACCCAAAAAATGCAATCAGTAAAGCGATGACTTGTACAGCCAGCAGCGTATAGACTGTATATAGCCATTTGCCTTGTGCATATGCCAGACCACACGCCCACGCTCCGATACTACCACCGATGTAGTACGCCATATAATATAAACCTGACGCCAGCGACCGCCCTTCTTTGACATTCACCGCGATATAAGTAATGGTCGCCGATTGGGTAATAAACACCCCGGTCGACATCACCGCAAGCGCTACAATCACCAAGGAGATAGGCGCAGCCAGTGTCATCAGCACGCCCATCATCGAAATCATCACCGCCACGCGCACCATACGGGCAGCGCCGTATTTGGCAATTAAACTACTTGCAATCGGTGTGACCACGACCCCAATCAAATACACCGCAAAAATGTTAGCAAGCCCTGCACTCGATAGATTGTAGGGTGCGTTTGCCAAGTGCAAATTAACATAGGTAAAACAGCCCACTAATGAAAACAACACGCATGCGCCAAGCAGTCCTGCGGTCACCACATAACGGTTGCGCAGATGTTTACTTAGCATGTGCAGCGCCGATGTAAAATTTGGGTTGGCATGAAAATGACGTGAGCGCGGTAATAACCAAGCCACCAAGCCAGCGCCTAACACCGTTAACACGCCCATGAACAAAAAGCCTTTTTCCCAGCCGATAAGCTCTTCTAAATGCCCCAAGATAAAGCGCCCTAAAAATCCCCCAAATACTGTACCTGAGACATAATAGGACATCATTTTTGCCATCTCTTTGCCGGCGTACTCTTCCCCGACATAGGCAATCGTCACCACTGTAATGCCAGGTACCGCCAACCCTTGCATAAATCGCCAAATAACGATGCTAGAGAGTGAGTCAGACAGCCCAATCATCATCGTGGGTATTGCCATAAAGGCAATGGATGCCACAATGATATTTTTACGACCCACGGCATCAGACAACATCCCCATAAACGGTGACATCATGGCAATGGCAATCACCGTCGCCCCAACTGTCATGCCCACTTGCGTTTCGGTCGCTGAGAACGCTTGCATCATAATCGGCAAAATCGCTTGAATCGAATAAACCTGCAAAAATGCAAACGCGCCAATCATGCCAATCATGATTTTGACTATCAATGAGGGTGGCATTGTCGGTGGTTTGGCATTCGGTTGTTGAGAGGGCGGTTGTTGAGAAGGCGGTTGATTTTGCGGTTGGCTATGGGGTGGATTGCGGCTAGTTAAGTTAATGGATGTTAGTGTGTGAGTATCAGTATCAGTGAAATGATTGGAAGAATCTAAATGCCCAGTGGCATGTTGTGCTTGAGAAGTCATAGGTGACCTTTTTACAAAGTATTGCCTGTCATAAAAATGCCTATACTAGCACTAAAGCGCGGTATTTATTGTTAAAAGAAGTTTAACCCTAAGCCGTACTTTGCAAGCCCTTCACGTTAATTAAAGGTATTTAAAGGCCTTCAATGACAAATTTGGCGTCCTAGCGTGTAATATTTTTAACCCATGGCTGTTTGTCAAAACATCAGTATTTTTCAAAACATGACTATCCAGCCATGACAAAACTGCAGTAATATTTAGCACATTGTGGAAGTTAACCTTAAAATCAATAGGATTGAATTATGCCGGAGAATTTAAAACAGCCAATGCCCGCTGCCATGCAAGCGTATTTGACACAGCTGCATCAAGTGATTGTTCCGTATCTGTTAGCGCAAGGCGTTCAGCCCAATGCCATCAACGCACGTGAGGCGTTAGCCAATTTGACAACCGCATTTGTCACTGACGCACCCAACATGGCAAAAATCATCGATACGGTGCTGGTGACGCCAAGCAATTTTCGTGGTTATAACGTATCACTTAGGCTATTTGTACCGAGCAACTGCCCCCTGCCAAATGAACAAGCAGCGGCTGACGTGCCGGTAATGGTGTATTTTCATGGTGGTGGTGGCATGGCAGGGAGCGTCACCGTGTATGATAAACTCTATAAAAAATTGGCCGAAGCGACAGGCTGTGCGGTGGTAGCGCCCGAATATCGCCTGGCACCAGAAAACCGCTACCCTGCGGCGATTGATGATGCCCACGCGATTTTAACGTATTTAACAGCGACCCTACAGCAAGTCGGTTATGCCTGTAACGGCAAGCTTATCATAGCAGGTGATAGCGGTGGCGGTGCGATTACTGCCAGCTTGGTGCAAGATTGGCTTGCCAACCGTGTGAGCACAGACTTAGCTATCACCCATCAAATTTTGATTTATGCCAGTCTAGATTACACCATGTCACAGCCCTCGATTGAGGAAAATGGCACGGGTTATTTACTGGAATCCAGCAAAATCCGCTGGTATTTTGACAATTATTTTTCAGCGTATGATGACCGTGAGCTGAGCTCACCGTTTTGGACCGATATGGCTACCCTACTACATCATTCGCCGTATCAAGCCCCAAAGACACTGCACCTAACGGCTGGTTATTGTCCGCTGCGTGATGAAGATATCGGCTATCATGAGGTATTACAAGCCGCAGGGGCGCCATCCCAACTCGTCCATTTTGCCGATATGCCGCACGCGTTCTTAAACATGGAAAATCTGTGCCCTGAGCAATGCAAACAACTGTATCAAACCGTTGGCGAATTTTGCCAATAACACAACGCCCCACAAAAACTACACAGCCGGATAAAATTTGCCCAGTCTGATGACAAGCCAAAATAAGCTACCCAAAAAAAAGCACCCAATTCGGTGCTTTTTTTTACTGATCATAGCTTATAGCGGTTTGCCTGTGCTATTGCGACGGCTACGTTTTGGGGCATCCCAACCATCTTGTTTGCCAGCAGGTTTAGCTGATGGCTTGCTTGATGAGGCGTAACGGTCAGACGATGACTTAAATCCTTCCGATCTTGACGATTTACCAGCAAATGGTTTATCTGATTTTTTGAAACCCTCAGATTTAAACCCGTTTGAGCGTGAATCACCCGCACGTTGACCCTCTTTTGCCGGATACGGTCTGTCGCTACGTTTTTTAAGCGGTTGACCAAAGGTTTCTTCTACGATTGGACGTGGCTTGCGAGCGCGGTCATCACCACGAAACTCGCTAGAGCGGTCGGTCTTTTTGGCAAAAGGTTTGTCACCAAACCGGTCATTTTTTTCAAAGCGGTTAGGACGCTCGCCATGACGCTCACTGCTGTTACGGTCAGTGTTGTAACGTGGCTTATCACCTTGATAGCCTTTAAAGCCATCTTTGTTAAAGCTACGGTTATCATCGCGGCGACGATCTGCATACTCACCTTGGCGAGGCTCACGATTACCTTGGCGTGAATCACGGTCAAAATTTGGTTTGTCCGATGATTTAGCGGCGCGGTGAAAATCGCCCTGACTATTGCCATGACGGTTATCTGAATCACGATGACGACGCGGCGCACTCGCATCATCACGCCCAAAACGACTATCGCTGTTGCCTTGGTGACCTTTGTCAAAACGCTCGCGTTTTTCAAAACGTGCCGAACTATCGTTGCTCGCTGATTTGCCATAGCGTTCTTGGTTGTCAAAACGTGGCTTGTCCGCAAAACGACGCTCGCTCGAAGGTCTATCGCTTGAACCAGCAAAACGTTGTGAGCGACCGCCACGGCTATCACTGCCGCTGCGACCACGACCGCGACCATCACGACCATTAGGCTTACCACGACCTTCAAATTTTTCCACAAAACGCGGTTCTAAACCTTCAACTTGCGCTTCATTGATATCACGTTTTAGGTAACGGGCAATATTGCCAAATTGACGACGGTCATCGCGGCTACATAGGTTGATAGCAATACCAGTACGACCAGCACGACCTGAGCGACCGATACGATGCACATAGTCTTCCACTTGGCGCGGTAAATCATAGTTAAATACATGGGTAATATTAGGTAAATCAAGACCACGTGCTGCCACGTCTGTTGCTACCACGATGTCAAATTTGCCACTGCGTAAATCTGAAACGATACGATTACGCTTGCTTTGTGGCAAGTCACCATGCAGATAACAGGCTTTGTGTTCCCATTGTTGTAGGCGCTCAGCGACTTCTTCACTGCTGCGTTTGGTCGCGGTAAAGATAATCGCTTGACCACGCTCTGGGTCACAGATCAGCTGCTCTAATAATTTATTTTTGTGGTCAAAGTTGTCACAGAAGTACACTTTTTCATCGATGTGTGCGGTTTCAACTTTGATGTTGATACGCTCTGGGTCTTTGGTAAAGCTTTCAGCGATTTTACCGACTGGACCATCCCATGTCGCAGATGACATGATGGTTTGGCGATGCGCGGGTGTGGCTTCCAAAATCGCATTGATATCATCGGCAAAACCCATGTCTAGCATACGGTCTGCTTCATCAAGTACCAACATAGTCAAATCAGAGAGATTTACACGCTGGGCATTGATATGATCTAGCAAACGACCCGGCGTCGCCACGATGATTTGCACGCCTTTTTTTAGCGCGCGAATTTGACCACTGTATGCCGCACCACCCACAAGTGGCACACTGTACAAATCTTTCATGGCTGAGCCATAACGACGGATACTGTCTTGAACTTGGTTGGCAAGCTCACGCGTCGGTGTCAAAATCAAAGCTTGTACCACTTTTGGCTGTTGGCGACCACGTTTGCCACTTGCGGTCTTTTCTGCCGCTTTTTCTTTGGCTTGTAGTTCACTTAATTGATGCAAAATTGGTAATACAAACGCGGCAGTTTTACCACTACCTGTTTGTGCGGATAATAGCAAATCACGACCCGCTAATGCAGCAGGAATCGCGCGCGCTTGGATAGGCGTTGGTGTGGTATAACCCGTTGCGACAATACTTTTTAGTAATGAACCTGAAAGACCCAGTGCGGTAAAACCATTTTCGCTAGGGTTAGCATCGTCAGACGTTGGCGCAGTTGCTTCTGAATCATCAACTAGGGTCTTGTCAGTAGGCTGATTGCTGTTGGCTTGGCTGTGGTTAAAAAAATTATCGATTGAGTTATCAGCAAAATCTGTGGTTGAATTAAAATCAGTCATGTAAGTCCTTAAAAAATAAGTTAATCAAGGTGTCGGTGGTAACCTTGATTGAAAACACGCAACAAGCAAAAGCCCTCAAGCTGACTGCACTTTCAAAATGGATAAGCAAAATGAATAGGCAAAATTATCAGCTATCATTAATCACAAATATCGTGTTAATCGCTTTAAAGCATTGTAATCGTGTCTGTAAGACTTATTTTCGCTATAAAAATAGCGACAAAACCTACTGTCAGACTTATCAAAACTTTTGAAACAGTAAAACCATCAAAAAGTTCGTATCGCGGCATTCACAAGAATGCTTAAAAAAATACAATGCTAAATATTAGGTTATCATCGGAAGATTATCAGCGCTTACAATGGCGCGCATGATATATAGGCAGATGGATAAGCTAGATTAATTGGAAAATTGACGTTGCTCTTAGCGTTTAGGTAGCGTATATGAGTCATTATTGGTCAGTTTTCTTTCGCAATTAAAAAACTTACCAAGTGAAATAGGCATCAAAAACACCTACTTAAAAAAGTGATAACCCCACTAGCACATCTTCGGCACACTGACTGGCTGCTACCGTTGCTACCTTCCGGTCCTGGCGGGGTTCACAGCAGCTAGTTGCGAAGCTACCAATGGGGTTACCGAAGCGGTATTCTAGAGAATTTGGCGTCCAAATGCAAACTATTTTTATCATATACGCCAAATTTTTGTATTTATTTCACTTTTTCACACGCTAAACCATCAGCAAGCAACATTTGGGTAAATTTTTGTCGAATTTCTTACCCTTTTTCTACAATTCTTGCGCTACAAATGTTACAAAATATTTTATAATGCCCATTTAACAACATATTTAATAAGCTAAATAGCAGTTTAATCAGCAAAAAATTCATGCCAACCTATATAAAGAACCACTAGAAAAAACTAGGAAAAAAACAATAGGAAACATTATGACACATTTAAGCACCACGACTAATAACCATCCCAATCATAAAGTGCATGCCAATCATACAATGACCAAAGGTATTGCAGCCAGCTTGCTTGCTATGGCGATGCTATTACCTTTTACCAGTGTTTCAGCCGCTACCTACCCTGTGAATCCATCCCCTGCGAACTCATCCATGACCCATACTTTAAACTACGGCTTGCTTAACTTTGCTGCCTCAGCGAGTAAAAAAGTCAGCAATGACCAAATCAATGCTACCCTTAGCAAAACTGTGCAAAACAAATCAAGCAGTGAGGTGGCTAATCAAATCGCTACCACGTTGAACCAAGCGGTTGCGATTGCCAAAAAATACCCACAAGTGCAAGTCAGTACGGGCAACCAAACCACCTATCCACAATATGATAAAAACCAAAAAATCATTGGTTGGACGGGGACTGCAAGCTTGAATTTAAAAAGCACCGACACAGTCGCCGCTAGCAAATTGATTGCCGAATTGCAAAGTTTTATGACCCTTGATGGATTAGACTTTAGCGTGTCTGATGCCGCGCGCAAAGCCACCGAGCAAGAATTGATGATGGAAGCTTCCAAAAACTTCCAGCGCCAAGCGCAAACGCTAATGCCTGTGTGGGGCGCAAAAGGCTATCAATTAGTTTCGTTGGAGTTTAGTCAAGGGGGCGATTATCGTGCACCGCGTGCGTATGGCAGTGTAATGATGCTAGAAGCCGCCAGTGCTAAAGTCGCTGACCAAAACTTCCAAGCGGGCGATAGCACCATTACGGTCACTGCCAACGGTACCGTACAACTGGTAAAATAAGCTGCTATTAACCACAAAAAAACCTGTTGAATCAACAGGTTTTTTTGTTTGTCTTTTACTCACTAAGAAATACTTAGTAAGAAATTTCTGCACGGCGGTTTTTTGCCCATGCTGATTCGTCATGACCGGGATCAGCAGGTTGGTCTTCACCATAGCTGATGGCTTCCATACGTGAAGCTGATACCCCTGACGTAGCTAAATAGGCCTGTGCGGCTTGGGCACGGCGCTCACCCAATGCCAGATTATATTCACGGCTACCACGCTCATCGGTGTGACCAGCAATGGCGACACGGGCACTTGGGTTGGCTTGTAAGAATTGCGCTTGTTGATTTAACACAGCTTGACCTTGAGCGTCGATTTCACTGCTATCAAAGCCGAAATACACGGTATTTGGGTTAGCACCCGCGGCAGTGATGACTGACGTCGAGTTTGTTACCACAGCGCCACCGTTATAGTAGCCTACACCACCGGGAACGCCCATCGGCGCAACCACCACTTCAGACGTGCCAGTACGTTTGGCAGAACACCCTGTTAAGGCGATGGTTGCCATCATCGCAGCAGCGCTTACTACTTTTAGTATCGTTAATTTCATAGTCTTTCCTCAAAAATTATTATTTAACGCGTTTACCTATTTTGTTACTTTTCGATAGAGTAAATCAATCTCGCGCTTTTTGTAAACAGTATTACTGTAAATTTAGCCAACTTTTCCTCGAAATTCTCAAAGTAGTTTAATTTTTGGATTAAACGAATAGCTGAAGAAATCACCTTTTATAAGATAAGATTAGTGGTAACAAAACAAGTTGTCTAAAGTTGTGTCTACAACCGCTACCAACGAAATTTATTCCATAATTCAGGGTTTGCCCAAAACTTGCTATTAAACCAATCTGGCAAATGTTTATAGTCAAACAGATTAAATTGCCATACTTGGTAGCTGGTTGCATGGTGATCTTGGTCATTTTCCACAATCGGCTGCTCATGTAATCGGCTAAAGCCAAAGCTCGCCACATCCACACCTGTTGCTGGCTGGGATAAGTCTTGCACCACCAAACAATGCTTGGCAAACAAATCGCGACAGCGCTGAATGATTTGGGTATCAATAGCGCTATCGTTTGATAATATTATCACTGCCAAGTCATAGCGCTTGGCAAACCGATGTGCGATAAACGCTTGATAATCAAACGCTTCCCAACTCACGGCTTGACCAATAGCTTCATCAATGGCTTGAATTTGGCTAAAAACCGACTGCGTGTCATCACCAATAATCAGCCCAGTGAACGGCTGATTTTTTAATGCGGCATTTTTATCTTTGCTTAAATCGTGTTTGCTTGAATCATTTTTGCTTAGGCTATCTTTACTTAAAAATGCCAGACTTTGCCGGATGACATCGGTAATGCTTAAGGTGGGATTGGTCAAAATAAAATCCTTTTGATGAGTTTTTATTAGATACTGTTGAGAGATACGGTTGAATGATAGCCGTGATATAGCAATGATAAGGGTGGCTAATATGCCATTCTTTAAAACCAATTATAACTATCTATCATGAGCCATGACTAGCCCTTTTGGTCGAGACAGAGTACACTAAGTGCTAAATTTATCACTTGTATTGACTGTTAGAAATAAGGAACAACCATGCCACAATATCGCTCAAAAACCTCCACGTCTGGCCGCAATATGGCGGGTGCACGCGCACTTTGGCGTGCAACCGGTATGACAGATGAGGACTTTAACAAACCGATTATCGCGATTGCCAACTCGTTTACCCAGTTTGTACCCGGTCACGTACACCTAAAAGACTTGGGTCAGCTGGTTGCCCGCGAGATTGAAGCAGCAGGTGGTGTTGCCAAAGAATTTAACACCATTGCGGTGGATGATGGTATCGCCATGGGTCACTTGGGTATGCTCTATAGCTTGCCAAGCCGTGATTTAATCGCCGATAGCGTGGAGTATATGGTCAATGCCCACTGCGCCGATGCGCTGGTTTGTATCTCCAACTGCGATAAAATCACCCCTGGTATGCTGATGGCAGCGATGCGCCTTAATATCCCAACGATTTTTGTGTCGGGCGGTCCAATGGAAGCGGGCAAAGTATTGGCATCTACGTTGGGCGATGGACATACCACCCATGAAACCGTGATGAATGAATTGGGTGAAAAAATTCGCAAACTTGACCTAGTCGACGCCATGATTGATGCAGCAGATGACTTGATTAGTGACGAAGATGTGGCACAAACTGAGCGCTCGGCTTGCCCAACTTGTGGTTCATGCTCAGGTATGTTCACTGCCAACTCGATGAACTGTTTGACCGAAGCGTTAGGCTTATCCCTGCCTGGCAATGGCTCGTTACTTGCCACTCACGCCAAACGTAAAGATTTATTCTTAGAAGCAGGTCGCCGTATCGTAACACTTGCCAAACGTTATTATGAGCAAGATGACGCCAGCGTATTGCCACGCTCAATTGCGACCAAAGCGGCATTTGAAAACGCCATGAGCCTTGATATCGCCATGGGTGGCTCAACCAACACGATTCTACATTTGCTTGCCGCTGCCCATGAAGCCCAAGTAGATTTTAAAATGGCGGATATTGACCGTCTAAGTCGCCGTGTGCCTTGTCTATCAAAAGTTGCCCCGGCGACGCAAAAATACCATATGGAAGACGTGCACCGCGCTGGCGGGGTAATAGCAATTTTAGCCGAGCTTGATCGCGCAAACCTGCTGCAAACCGATGTCCCCACCGTTCATAGTACTTCACTCAAAGCGGCGCTGAGCCAATGGGATATCATGAATCCTGATAATACCGAGGCACGTGAGCGTTATATTGCAGCCCCAGGTGGGGTACGCACCACGCAAGCCTTTAGCCAAAACAATGCGTGGTCAAATCTTGATGTCAACCGCGAATCTGGCTGTATCCGCAGCAAAGAATTTGCCTACTCACAAGACGGCGGTTTGGCAGTATTATTTGGTAATATCGCTGAACGTGGCTGTGTGGTCAAAACAGCGGGCGTGGATGACAGCATCCTAAAATTTACCGGTCGTGCCCGTGTTTTTGAGAGCCAAGATGACGCCGTCGCAGCGATTTTGGCAGACCAAATTGTCGCCGGTGATGTCGTTGTGATTCGCTATGAAGGTCCGAAAGGCGGTCCTGGTATGCAAGAGATGTTGTATCCGACGTCTTACCTAAAATCAAAAGGTCTAGGTAAAGCCTGTGCGCTACTTACCGATGGTCGTTTCTCAGGGGGTACGTCGGGTTTATCCATCGGTCACGTCAGCCCAGAAGCCGCTGAAGGCGGTACCATCGGTTTGGTCAATGAAGGCGATACCATCGAGATTGATATCCCTAATCGCTCGATTCATTTGGCGGTTGATTTTGCCGAACTTGAAAAACGCCGAGAAGCGATGGTGAGCCGTGGCAACCAAGCTTGGAAACCTGTGAATCGTGAGCGCCAAGTGTCAGCCGCCTTGCGGGCGTATGCAGCGATGACAACCAGCGCGGATACCGGCGCAGTGCGTGATGTCAGTCAAGTAGAGCGGTAATTTTTACTTCCAACTACATTGCTATAAAAAAATTGGCAAAAAAGAATTATCAAAAAAGATCGATGGTACTTATCGGTCTTTTTTTTAGCCCCATGAAAAACGTTGCAAACCTCATACTTTTGCCCAAGGTTCTAGATTCAATGTGCATTTTATAAAAAGTATGGCTGTTAAAAGGTGCGGTTTATAAAAGGTGCTATCTATAAAAGCATTATCCACATCGAATGAATTCTGCTAAAATACAATGTTTACATTTTTTTGATAATATATGCCAAATTTAATTTTGAAATATCTTAAGGAGCCGCTGTGAGCCGTCCGTTTTCTTCAGCCGATAT
This sequence comes from Moraxella sp. 179-F 1C4 NHS, assembly GCF_045370505.1. Taxonomy (NCBI): domain Bacteria; kingdom Pseudomonadati; phylum Pseudomonadota; class Gammaproteobacteria; order Moraxellales; family Moraxellaceae; genus Moraxella; species Moraxella sp. 179-F 1C4 NHS. The sequence continues at coordinate 72,917 of NZ_JBIQEC010000003.1, forward strand.
ACGTCAAGCTTTTATCAATTATTTTGCCGAAAATGGTCATACCCCAGTGGCATCATCGAGCCTAGTCCCACACAATGACCCTACCCTGCTATTCACCAATGCCGGTATGAACCAATTTAAAGATGTGTTCTTAGGGATAGACAAACGCGATTATAAACGTGCGGTATCGTCGCAAAAATGTGTGCGCGCAGGCGGTAAACACAATGACCTTGATAATGTCGGCTATACCGCGCGTCACCATACATTTTTTGAGATGCTCGGTAATTTTTCGTTTGGCGATTATTTTAAACAACAAGCCATCCCATTTTGTTGGGAGTTTTTGACATCGGATAAATGGCTTGGTCTGCCAAAAGACAAGCTGTATGTCACCGTGTATCACACCGATGATGAAGCCTTTGATATTTGGCATAATGTGGTAGGCTTGCCTGCCGAGCGTATCATCCGTATTGGGGATAATAAAGGCGGTCAATACCAATCGGATAACTTTTGGGCAATGGGTGACACAGGTCCTTGTGGTCCTTGTACCGAAGTATTTTATGACCACGGCGAGCATATTTGGGGCGGTCTGCCAGGTACACCTGAAGAAGACGGCGACCGTTTTGTCGAGATTTGGAACAATGTCTTTATGCAGTTTAACCGCCAAAAAGACGGCACACTTGAAAAACTGCCTGCGCCAAGTGTCGATACGGGAATGGGTTTAGAGCGTATTAGTGCCATCATGCAAGGCGTGCATAGCAACTATGAAATCGATATGTTTACCCATCTCATGCAGCACGCGGCGCAAGTGATCGGCTTGCCAAACGATATCGACTTACAGTCTGAGCCATCACTCAAAGTGCTTGCCGACCATATCCGCTCGGTTTCCTTCTTAATTGCAGATGGCGTACTGCCAAGCAATGAAGGCCGTGGTTATGTGCTGCGTCGTATCATCCGCCGCGCGGTTCGTCATGGCAATAAATTAGGCGCTAATGACAACTTCTTTTATAAGCTCGTCGCGCCACTTGCCCAAATCATGGGCGACGCCTACCCACAGCTTCGGGAACAGCAAGCCAACATTGAGCAAGCCATCTTAAAAGAAGAAGAGCAATTTGCCAAAACCCTATCACAAGGTCTTAAACTGCTATCCCAAGAATTAGATAACTTAAAATCTGGCGATACGTTGTCGGGTGCAACCGTGTTTAAATTGTACGACACGTATGGTTTCCCTGCCGATTTGACGGCCGATATCGTGCGCGAACGCGACATCAGCATTGATGAAGCCGGTTTTGAGCAAGGCATGGCGCAGCAACGCGCCCGCGCCCGTGAAGCGGGTAAATTTGGCGTTGATTACAACCAATTGATTCAAGTCGACAGTGCCACTGAATTTTTGGGGTATGACAAAGCAGAACACAGCAGCACTATCACCCATTTATACCTTGAGGGCAAATCTGCTGAACAATTGCAGGAAGGCGATGAAGGGGTCATTGTATTATCGGCAACGCCTTTTTATGCTGAAGGCGGTGGTCAAGCGGGTGAATTGGGTGACATCCAAACCGAAACCGGTGTATTTGAAGTTCAAGACACCAAAAAATCTGGTCAAGCCATCATTCATTATGGCGTGGTCAAAATGGGCAGTATCCGCCAGGGTCAGTCAAGCGAAGCACGCGTTGCAAGCCAAGTACGCGCCATGAGTGCCAAAAACCACTCCGCCACTCACCTACTGCACGCCGCCCTTCGTGAGCATCTGGGTACAGGCGTCACCCAAAAAGGGTCATTGGTCAATAGTGAGGTGTTGCGTTTTGACTTCTCGTATGACAAAGCCTTGACTGAGCAAGACATTATCACCATTGAAAACATCGTTAACCAACAAATCCTTGCCAACCAACCTGCCACTGTAGAAATGCTCAGCATGACGCAAGCGCAAGACAAAGGCGCGATGGCACTGTTTGGTGAAAAATATGGTGACACGGTTCGCGTATTGTCGATGGGTACGATAGATAAAGACGGCAAGCCTTTCTCCATCGAACTATGTGGTGGTCTGCATGTACAACGCACGGGTGATATCGGCTTATTCAAAATCGTCAGTGAGCAAGGTATCGCGGCAGGCATTCGCCGTATCGAAGCGGTGACAGGCATGGGTGCAGTCAACTATGTGCAGCAAGGTGAAAAACAGCTCAATCAACTTGCCAGTCAACTCAAAGCGAAGCGCGACGAAATCGCCGACCGTGTCAATCAAATGACCGACAAAACACGCGACCTTGAAAAACAGCTTGAGCGTTTGCAGCAAAAATTGGCCAGCAGCCAAGCCAAAGACTTAATCAACAACGTGCAAGATATCAATGGACAAAAAGTGCTGATTGCAAGTTTACAAGGCATGGATGGTAAAGCATTACGCACGATTGCCGATGACATGAAGTCAAAATTGCATGATGGCATCGTGGTGCTCGCGGGCGTGGCTGACGATAAAATTGCGCTGACTGCCAGTGTCGGCAAAGACTTAACCAGCAAAATCAAAGCGGGCGATATCATCAAACACTTAAGCGAGCAACTTGGCGGTAAAGGGGGCGGTAAACCTGACTTTGCCCAAGGCGGCGCAACTGATGTGGCAGGATTGCCAACTGTATTAGATGCGCTACCAAATTGGTTGGCTGAGCGACTTGCCTAATTAAAACTATCCCTAAAAAAACGCCGAATGACTTATTCGGCTTTTTTTTATGGGGTTATTTTTTTATGCGGCTATATAAAGCGTTAGTTTAATTAGGCTTAATCAAAGCGCCATTTACTTTAGCCAAACATTCGGTATCATAAAGCTTAAAGCACATTGTGTATAATCGTTCCTATAATCGCATCTATAGTCGTGTCTATAATCACATCTAACATCCTATTAACCAAAAAAGCTTTAAAACACACTTATAGCTTTAAAATACTCATAATCAATAAGGAAACATCATGGACAATCATTATCAGCCCCCAAAAATTTGGACAAACGATAGCCAAAACGGTGGCAAATTTGCCAGTACCAACCGCCCTACCGCAGGAGCAACCCACGAGCAACACTTACCGATTGGTAACAACCCTTTGCAGCTTTACAGCTTAAATACCCCAAATGGCATCAAAATCAATATCTTACTTGAAGAGTTGGCAGAGCTCGGTATTGAAGGCGCCCAGTATGATGCCTTCAAAATTGACATCATGAATGGCGATCAATTTGGCTCAGATTTTGTTGACATCAATCCCAATTCTAAAATCCCTGCACTGGTGGATAACAGCGTTAATCCACCGATTAAACTGTTTGAATCAGGCGCTATCTTGCTATACCTTGCCGAAAAATTTGGGCAGTTTATCCCAGCAGACACCGCCAAACGTGCCGAATGTTTGTCATGGTTGTTTTGGCAAATGGGCGCTGCACCGTATGTCGGTGGCGGCTTTGGACATTTTTATGCATATGCCCCAGAGAAGTTTGAATACGCCATCAATCGCTTTACCATGGAAACCAAACGCCAATTGGATTTACTCGATCAACATTTAGCGACTCACACGTTTATGGTAGGTAATGACTACAGTATCGCGGATATCGCGATTTGGGCATGGTATGGTCAGTTGGCACTGGGCAAATTGTATAACGCTGGCGAGTTTTTACAAGTGCAAGACTACACCCATCTACAACGCTGGGCAAAAAACCTGCATGACCGCCCTGCCGTGCAACGCGCTTTAACCCTACCCCTACAACCGATTGCCTAAACTGATAACTTTTGGTTCACATTACCCATCCAATTTTCAGCCAGTCATTTGGGGATTTTTGGCAATTTTGCCTTGCCCCAAAATTGGGAAATATGGTATAAAGTACCGTTTAATTTACGTTTCGTGACATTGTAAACAATCTGCTAAGCAATCCATTAGGACTTGGTATGGCAAGTCTTGGATAGCGATGGCAAACAATGTGCGCGATATTATAGGGTGTATTGACAATGGCTTTAATCGTACAAAAATACGGTGGTACGTCGATGGGTAGTGTCGAACGTATCAAAAATGTGGCACAGCGCGTCAAACGTTGGCATGACAATGGTCATCAGGTGGTGGTTGTCGTCTCTGCCATGAGTGGCGAGACCAATCGCTTGATTGATTTGGCACGTCAAATCAGTAAAGAGCCAAACGCTCGCGAATACGACCAAATGGTGTCAACCGGTGAGCAAGTCTCGATTTCTTTACTTGCTATGGCATTAAATGAAATCGGTGTGAGCGCCAAGTCAATGACGGGTGGACAAGTGGCGATTCGTACCGATGACAGTCATACTAAAGCCCGTATTCAACATATCGATGATAGTCAGCTTCGCGCCGCACTCGATGCTGGTATGGTAGTTGTAGTGGCGGGTTTCCAAGGGGTGGATGAAAAAGGTGACATCAACACCTTAGGTCGGGGTGGCTCGGACACCACAGGCGTTGCACTGGCTGCTGCCCTATCTGCCGATGAATGTCAAATCTATACCGATGTCGACGGCGTGTATACTACTGACCCACGGGTGACACCAAAAGCCAAAAAATTATCAAAAATCACCTTTGAAGAAATGCTAGAAATGGCAAGCCTTGGCTCAAAAGTATTGCAAATTCGCTCGGTTGAATTTGCCGGAAAATACCAAGTACCACTGCGTGTTTTATCCAGTTTTGATGAAAACGCCGATGGTAAATTCGATGATGATTTTAAAAAGAATGTAGGTACATTAATTACCACCGATGAGGGAGACAGCATGGAACAACCAATTATTTCGGGCATCGCCTTTAACCGTGACGAAGCTAAAGTATCTATCTTAGCAGTGCCTGATCGTCCTGGTATTGCGTCATCGATTTTAAGCCCAATCAGTGCTGCCAATATCGAAATCGATATGATTATCCAAAACATCGCAGAAAACGGTTTGACTGACTTTACTTTTACCGTTAACCGTGGTGACTTTGATAAAACCCTAGCGATTTTGGGTGACAATCTTGCGGAGATTGGTGGCAAAGAAATCGTGAGCAACAACAATGTGGTTAAAGTATCACTGGTGGGCGTTGGGATGCGTTCACATGCGGGCGTGGCAAGCAAAATGTTTGAAACACTGGCAGAAAACAACATCAATATCCAAATGATTTCTACCAGCGAAATCAAAATCTCGGTACTGATTCAAGAAGAACAACTGGAAAAAGCGGTTAAAGCGTTACATACCGCTTTTGGTCTTGACCGTGAAGACGGTGAAAGCAAGGTTGCTGGATTATAATAAATTTGTAATTCTCCACAAAAACAAGGTTAATATCCGCGTTTTGCGGGTGTTAACCTTTTTTTTACTTCCGCATTTCGTTTATAATGGCATTTCGTTTATTGGGCACAAACGCAACTGACCCCTCAATGCCTATTTTGACTGTTGGCAAATAGCCGCCAAGCATGATGAGTTGGCTTAAATTATGCCCTTGCAGTCTGTCTTTAACGTATCATTGGGCAATGATACATGATAATATATTTGACGAATTTAGCTAATTTATCGTTGAATCATCATAGGACATTGATGGTACGTGTTGCGACATAAGGAGTGTGACGCATGTTAATTTTGACTCGCCGTGTTGGCGAAACGTTAATGATAGGTGACGAAGTGAGTGTCACCGTACTGGGTGTAAAAGGTAACCAAGTCAGACTGGGCGTCAATGCGCCAAAAGACATTGCTGTACACCGTGAAGAGATTTATCAAAGAATTTTGCATGAACGAACTGGGCATGAACGAACTGGGCATGAACGCATGGGTTATGATAATCACCCAGTCGATTTTGCCGCCCATGATAGAATGGGTCAAGACCGTAGTGGTTTTGGGGCAGCCAGTCATGAGGCCTTTCCCCAAGAGCGCAGTAAACCCTCTCAACCGCGCAATAGCGGTCAGCAAATGCGTCATTTAGAAAACCGTGTGGAAAACCGCGGTTTTGGTCAGACCAACAATAATTTTAACCCAGCTTTTGATCCGTTTGAGGACGATTATTTTAATCGTTAATGACGGCCGCTATTTTGACTTTTGGAGTAACTATGAGCGCTATTGATAAGCTAGAACTATCAAAACTATTAGCTAAATTAGAAAACAAATCGCTAGATTTTGCTTCCGTGCTAGCTATCATCGATAGTTACTATGACTATCGCCCAACTGAGTTTGTCAATGGCGAAGTGCACAATGCGGCGGGTGACAATGAAGGCAGTGCGAAAGTATTCGGCTTTGCGATACTCAACCATTTGACCCAACAAGATACGCTAAAACTGTTTGCTGAGCACTATGACAGTGTTAAAGCAGAACCAAAAGGTACAAACCATGCCAATATCCGTAACTTTAGCTTTTTTGGCTGGCAAGGCTTTTTGATGCAGCGTAACTGTTTAACGCCAAAAGCATTAACACCAAAAGCGTCATGACATTCTCTAACATGCTTTAGTCTAAAAATCTAACTGTTTTTTGCGTCAAACAAGGCAGCCGATGGGTTGCCTTTTTTTATCCAAAATTTTTGATTTTAAAGAATAGTTTTGATTTTAAAGAATGGCTTTTATTTTAAAGAATGGTTTTGAGAGACTCATTGGTTATTGGTTTGCCCTTAACTGCTCGCGCATTAGTTTTTTTTGCTCACGACGATGGCGAAAAAAATCCTGCAACAAAGCGCGACTTTGCTCTGCCATTAGCCCCTGTTCTACTTTCAAACAATGATTATAAAACGTCACTTGGCTAAAATCCTGCTGGCTGACAATCATGCCTGCTTTCGGCTCTGTCGCTGCAAACACCAAGCGCGACACTCTGGCGTGAATAATCGCTCCTAGGCACATGGTGCAAGGCTCAAGCGTGACAAACAGTTCACAATCCGCTGGCAGGCGGTAATTATCAAAATATTGACATGCTCGCCTTATTGCCACTATTTCGGCGTGGGCCGTGGCGTCATGGCTTAAAATCGGTTGATTGTAGCCTTTGGCGATGATGGTGCCTTGATGCACAATCACGGCACCCACTGGCACTTCCCCCAGCTGTCCGCCCTCGGCTGCAACGTCAAGCGCCGCTTGCATAAAGGCATAATCGGTGTCACAAAAGTCGCTGTCACAAAAGCCTGTTTTACAACAGTTATCCTCACTTGCACTCATTATGATACCACCCAAACTACTGTGGCAACTGCCAATCTATCGGGCTTTTGCCATGCGCTATCAGATAATCATTGGCTTTGGAAAAAGGACGCGTGCCAAAAAAACCACCCCGATTGGCACCAAGCGGTGATGGATGCGTGCCTGTAATGATTAAATGCTTAGATGTATCGATAAAACGGCCTTTTTTCTGCGCGTAACTCCCCCATAGGATAAAGACACAGTGCTCGCAGTACTGATTGACAGCCTCAATCACCGCATCAGTGAACGTTTCCCAGCCAATACGTTGATGGCTGCCGGCCTGGCCTGCTTCTACCGATAGCATACTGTTGAGTAGCAGCACCCCTTGGGTTGCCCAATGGGTCAAATCGCCATGTTTTGACGGGGCGATACCCAAATCGGTGGCGAGCTCTCGTAAAATATTTTGTAGACTCGGCGGTTTGGGAATGGCTTTGGGCACGGAAAAGGATAACCCCATCGCTTGTCCCGCGCCATGGTACGGGTCTTGACCCAAAATCACTACTTTAACCTGCAACAAAGGCGTCAAATTAAACGCATTGAACATCTGACTACCGGAAGGATAAATCACTTTTTTCGCATGATATTGATCTCGCAAAAACTGGCGAATCTTATCCATATTGCTGCTGGTTAATTCTGTCGCCAAGGCGTGCTTCCAATCATCCGGCATTTTGACATTGGCTAAAATTTGTTGTTGTTCAGGCGTTAATGTTTTCATGGTTTATCTGCTATCAAAAAATTATAAAAAAAGCCAAAAAATTTCTTGGCTTTATTGTAGCAAATAATTGTCGTCAATAACTGCAACTCTTTGATGCTGTCTATTTTATACCCACTAATTACTCTGAAAAAGTTTGACGCAGGGTAAAATCGTCTAATTTGACCGCTTCACGGCTGGTTTTTTCAGTGGGGGGAATTACTTGCGCTTCACCTGTCACTACTGCTTTACCCTCTTGATTGGTCACTTGGCAATCTAACACCACCCATTTTTTGCTATCGTCTTTACTTTTCACGGTCAAGGTTGCGGTTAAGGTATCATCGATATGCACAGGACGACGAAACGACAAACTTTGGTTCAGATAAATTGTCCCCAAGCCTGGAAATTTGGTACCAATCAAGGCTGATAATAGACCTGCTGTCCACATACCATGCGCAATCACGCCTTTAAACTGGCTTTGCTCGGCATACTCATTATCGAGATGCGCAGGGTTATAGTCATGGGTAACAAGCGCAAATGCTTTAACATCATCTGCGGTCACTTGGCGGGTCATACTGGCAGTTTGCCCGATAGTTAATTCCTCATAGGTAAAATTACTAAAAGTTGTCATTATCCGTCCTTTTGTTGTTGTTGATTAATTTCATAAAAAACCACGATTGCAAAATCGTTTTGATGGTTTGACTATAGCATAAATTTTTCAAATTTTTATGACAATGACTACGCATTCATCAAGCCATCTGATTTTAATAATTACAAATTTTTTATCTTTTTGCTTGACTTGATGAACTGCTAATAAAATCAAGCGTCTAGCATTTTTGCAGAAAAATAGGCAAAAAATTGAAAAAAATACAAGCTAGAATTACAAATTTTTTTACGCTATATTGTGCGAAATAACAAAACAACCCCTAGATATAGTAGTTTTTTGCAAAACCTTGCAATAATACGGCAATGACTTTGCGATGCTAGATAAGTGATGTGGCCTCGGCTCAAAAGCGGTCGTTAAAAGCGGCACACACACTCACTATACTTTCGGTTAGCTGTTTTACTTGGCATTTTTATCTCATCACCTCTCACTCAGCGCCTTTTTAATACATACAGATATGACGTTGATAAACAGGTAAAAAAAGGAACGTATTATGACTCGTACTGAAGATATCCTCGTGCAAAAACGCGATGGGCGTTTGGAAAAAATTGATTTGGATAAGATTCACCGAGTCATCGAGTGGGCAGCAGAAGGGCTCGATAATGTGTCTGTTTCGCAAGTAGAAATCAGCTCACATATCCAGTTTTATGACAAAATCACCACCAAAAGCATCCATGAAACCATCATTAAATCAGCCGCGGATTTGATTTCTGCAGCAACGCCTGATTATCAGTATTTGGCAGCGCGATTGGCAATTTTTCATTTACGCAAAATCGCATTTGGTCAGTTTGAGCCGCCGCATTTGTTTGACCATGTCACCAAACTGACCCAAGAAGGTCGTTACGATGCGCATATTTTGCAAGACTTTAGCAAAGAAGAATTTGACATACTCAATGACTATATTGACCACAACCGTGATTTGAGCTTTGCGTATGCCGCCGTCAAACAAATGGAAGGCAAATACTTGGTGCAAGACCGCGTCAGCAAACAAGTCTTTGAAAGCCCACAATTTTTGTATATGCTCGTTGGTATGTGTCTGTTTGCTAGCTACGACAAACAATATGACAAGGCCGCGCGATTAGATTATATCAAGCGCTTTTATGACACCACGTCTACTTTTAAAATCTCACTGCCAACGCCAATCATGTCGGGCGTGCGTACCCCATCGCGTCAGTTTAGCTCATGCGTACTTATTGAATGTGATGATAGCTTAGACAGTATCAACGCCACCACCAGTGCCATCGTGCGTTACGTGTCACAGCGTGCCGGTATTGGTGTCAATGCGGGTCGTATTCGCGCATTAGGTAGCCCAATTCGTGGCGGTGAAGCGCAGCACACCGGCTGTATTCCTTTTTACAAACTATTCCAAACTGCCGTTAAATGCTGCTCACAAGGCGGTGTGCGCGGTGGTGCAGCGACCTTGTTCTACCCGATTTGGCATTTGGAAGTGGAAAATCTGCTGGTGCTCAAAAACAACCGCGGCGTGGAAGACAACCGTGTTCGCCACATGGATTATGGCGTACAAATCAATAAAACCATCTATCAACGTTTGATTAAAAATCAAAATGTGACCCTGTTTTCACCATCGGATGTGCCAGGTTTGTACGATGCTTTTTTTGCCGATCAAGCCAAGTTTGAACGTTTGTATGAGCAATATGAGCAAGATGAATCCATTCGCAAACGCAGTGTGCCGGCGCAAGAGTTGTTTAGCTTGATGATGCAAGAGCGTGCTAGCACGGGTCGTATCTATGTGCAAAACGTTGACCATTGTAACACCCACAGTCCGTTTGACCCAAGTGTTGCGCCAATTCGCCAATCCAACCTATGTATGGAAATTGCGCTACCGACCCAACCGCTTGACAACATCAATGATGAAAGCGGTGAAATCGCCCTTTGTACGTTATCAGGCATTAACTTGGGTGAAATCAACCAATTAGAAGACATCAAAGAGCCAGCGGAACTGATCGTGCGTGCGCTAGATGCCTTGCTTGACTACCAAGACTATCCTGTCATCGCTGCTAAAAATGGCTCTATGAAACGTCGCACGCTGGGTATTGGTGTCATCAACTACGCCTATTATCTTGCCAAAAATGGTACCAAATATTCAGATCCTTCGGCGCTCGGTTTAACCCATCGCACTTTTGAAGCCTTACAGTATTATTTGTTGGTGGCGTCAAATAAACTGGCTAAAGAGCAAGGCGCGTGTCCTGCATTTGGCGATACCACGTATTCACAAGGTATTTTACCGATTGATACGTATAAAGCAGATATTGATGCGATTTGTAATGAGCCGCTTCAACTCGACTGGGAAGCACTGCGTCACGATATCAAAACCTACGGTCTTCGCAACTCAACCTTGACCGCCTTGATGCCATCAGAAACCTCTAGCCAGATTGCTAACGCAACTAATGGCATTGAGCCACCTCGCGGTCTGGTATCTGTCAAAGCATCAAAAGACGGTATTTTAAAACAAGTGGTGCCTGAGATTGATAAGCTCAAAGATCAATACGAGCTATTATGGCAAATGCCAAATAACAAGGGTTATTTGAGTCTTGTGGCGATTATGCAAAAATTTATTGACCAAAGTATCTCAGCCAATACCAACTACGACCCAACCAAGTTTGAAGATAGCCGTGTACCGATGAAGGTGATGATTCAAGACTTGTTGATGGCATATAAATTGGGCGTTAAGACGCTGTACTATCATAACACCCGTGATGGCGCAAATGATGCCCAAGACGACCTTGAAAATGGCTGTGCTGGCGGCGCTTGTACTTTATAAGAGAGTATTTAGGGATAATACTGATGGATTATCCCTAGTTTTTTATTCAGTGATTTATGTTCAGTAAATACAAATAAAAATGGCACAACCCATTAAATTGATTACTTAAATTATTTTGACGTAATATCTAGGTTTTTATTATTAAAAGCCTAGAAATTTTCATTGCATGGATTTTTATTACATAGGATGTTTCAAACTTGAAAAACCCGTTGATTGTTTATGCCATTTTAGTGATGAACCTTACCTCGTGTGCTTCTTTGCCGCAAACATATGACAGTCCAATTCCTGTCTATGTTGACTTGGGTGATGCCATACCTGCCACCACCCTGCCCAATTCAAATTCAAAAGCCAATACCAAAACTATGAGTCACTAAGGCTTGGTATCAGTCTTGTCCGATTGTGCCAGTTTTTCTGACCCCGCCACTTTATCTTTCACAGGTACAGTATTAGCAAAATTTGAATAGGTAACATCAATCGGTTTGCCCATCATCACACGGCTGGTCGGTAACGCATTTTTGAGCCCCACTTCTTTCATCATCTCCGCGATTTTTAAAATCATATCGGTTTGTTTTTGATTAAAATCCATCGCGCCTTTCACATTAAGATAGCATCGCACTTCAATAAGATACGCGTCTTGCTGAGTGCCAGAGATACGCACTTGATTCCACACACTGTTGGTGTCAGGATGATTGGTGATATAAATTTGCGTCTGCTCGATAAATTCCTTGATCTCACTGATTTCGCTATCGCGCGAGATATAGAACACTTGCGAAAAATGAAACATGTCGCGCTGCGAGACATTTTCAATGCTCATCGATGAGAAGTTACCATTCGGAATCGTTACTACCGTGCGATCCGTGGTGCGCAGACGGGTGGAGCGGATACCGATGTCTTCAACTGTACCTTCTTGCGTGCCAAAGCGGCAATAGTCGCCCACATTCACAGGCTGGTCAGCAACGACCGATACGCTGCCCACCAAGTTTTCAATCGTTTTTTGTGCACCCAAGGCCAACGCCACACCACCAATCCCCAATGCGGCAATACCTGTGGTTAAGTCGTAGCCTAGATTACCCAAAATCACAATGGTCGCAATCGCAATCAAAATCAATTTTACCACTTTTCGCAGCAGATTTAGGACAGATAGCCGCTCTGGATGATGATTATTGCTGGCATAGTTTTCTGCACGTTTAAAAATCAAATCCAAAATACGTAAAATCAACCATACCATGGATACCCAAGATAAAATATCGGCAAGGTTGGACGCCATATTGCGCACAACCAAATTAATACCCACTACAATCATGGCTTCTTTGATAATCAGCGCCGTCAGCACCATTGCGGCAGGTACGACCACGCGCCCATCAATCGGAAATTGCTTTTCTTTATCTGGGTGGGTCGCTAGATAAATTCGCGTGATAATCATATATAAGATTTGGCTAATCAATAGACAGGCGAGATAAGTCGCTATCATGAGCGCAATCACTGCCGCAATGTGTCCAAGACTATAGCCTTTAATATCTTTCTCAATCCATTGTTTGGGAATGTACTTTTCTACCAGTGTCGGCTGGGTAACGAGTGATAACGACGCAACTTCTTGCAAGGTTTGTTGTGAAATCAGCCAAATATAGGTGCCGTTAGATTGTTTGACACGCTGCATTAAGATATCGATACTCTTTTTGTCAGCGGTGGGATTGTTGATCTCCCCTACCTTATCGAGATTGGGCGCTAGTTTGTCATCGAGATTGCCGGTAGGGTCATTGCTAATTTGTAGCTGCTCGTTGATACGTCCGCCGCTATCGAGTGCCGATTTTAAAGATTCCAGCGTGCCACTGGGGTCTTTGGTATAGCTTAAATCCACATAACGGCTCGCGAGCATCCAATCACTTTTTGCCAAGGCTTGAATAAAGCCTTGCACGCTACCACGCGGGGTGTCACGCCCAAAGGTGTCTTGTGGGGTTGCCGTACCGCTGGCGCTACTGGCTGATTTGCTGCTATCAGCCGCCCATACAGCGGTCGGTTTGACACTGGTGATAACCATGAGTAAAGCAAACAATGCCATCATAAAACAACGGCGGTATAAAGATGGTGCATCAGCATGACGCTGACATTGGTTAAGAGACTTTAACAACTGCATAAACTTCCCAAAATTTGTAAAACGCTCAGACATAATTAGGCTAATAGTTAGTCTAGATGATAACGGCCTTGCTTTATGCTTTAAGAAATCTTAAATTGCAATGCGCTTATTCTGAATAAAGTATTTCGTCTTGTAGGTATAACTGCTAAAATACGCGAATTATTTGATTTTATCAGTTTTAAATTCCAAAAACACTTTTAAATGCATTGAGTTATTATGTTTAATTTACATCCACAACTAGCAAAAGATACTTTTTTGGTGGGCGAATTTCCGTTATCTACTTGCCGCTTGATGAACGACTGTCAATTTCCTTGGTTGATTTTAATTCCGCGTGTCCCAGGTATCAAAGAATTATATGAACTATCCGCCAGTGACCAAGCCCAGTTTTTACGTGAATCTAGCTGGCTATCCAGTCAGCTTGCCAAAACTTTTCAAGCCGACAAAATGAACATCGCCGCGCTTGGCAACCAAGTGCCGCAATTGCATTTTCATCATATCGTGCGCTACCAAAATGACATTGCTTGGCCCAATCCCGTATGGGGTAATCCAGCCATCCCCTATACCCCTGAAGTTCTCAGCCATATGCAGCAGACACTGATGATGGCACTGCGGGGTCATCGTGATATGCCATTTGATTGGCAAATGAACGTCTAAAAAAAATTTTACCACGAGGCACGAGGTAGACAAACTAAATTGCGTGAATCCATTCAAGGTCTTTCGACCAATCTAAAAAGTCCGAAATTCATTGAGTTGGTGGCATTTTTTGTTGTATTGCTTACCTTAACCTCTCTTGACGTACCGCCCATTTATCATATGCTCAGTATTTTGCTGTTGGTAGTAGGCGTTATCGTCACCACTTTGAGTGTTATCCGGCCCCATCACTACATTACTTCGGCCAGTGTATTAACCCTGATGGCGTTGGCAACGGGTATGTTGCAGTTTAACTATATCCCAAGCCTTGCGTTATGGTTGTTGATTTTGATTCGCTTGATTTTTTCAGATACCAAATACACCGTTTCGTTGGTATTATTAACCGTAGCAGTAGGTCTACTTAGTCTGATATTCGCGCATTTTTTATTACCCGCCATTAGTTTGACCGCCAAGCAAGAAGACATTTTAAATTTCGCCATTGTATTTACCGATATCTTGACTGTTGGTTATCATATTTGGTCCATGGTAGTTCGCTTACGCCAAAAAAATCAAATGCTTGCGCAGCAGCAGGCACGGATTGATACCTTAATCAAGGTAACCAATAAATTAACCCGTTTTTTGCCGCCCCAGATTTGGCAGCCCATTGTCAAAAATAACACCAAGGTTGAAGTCATTAATCAACGTCGCAAGCTAACTATTTTGTTTTCCGACATTGTTGGCTTTACCGATTTGTCGGATCATATTAGCTCCGACCATTTAGCCAATATTTTAAACACTTATCTTGACCGTATGACCCAAGTGAGCCAAAAATATGGGGCGACCCTCGATAAGTTTTTGGGAGATGGGTTATTGTGCTATTTTGGTGATATGGGTGGTAATGACCGTGATAACGCGATTGCTTGTGCCAGTATGGCCATTGAGATGCGCCGTGAAATGGAAGTGCTGCGCCACCAATGGCGATTACTCGGTTTTGAAGGGCTGCATGTACGTATGGGTATCAATACAGGGTATTGTTATGTCGGTAATTTTGGCAGCCGCAATCGTATGACCTATACCGTGGTTGGAAAAGAGGCCAATTTTGCCTTTCGCCTTGAAACTGCCGCGCAAAACAATCAAATTTTGATCAGCGAAAGCACGTTTAATTTAATTGGTCATGTCCATCATTGCCAAGCCGTGGGGCAACTTAAGTTTAAGGGCTTTCAAGATGCCATGAATGTGTGGGAATTGCTCGAACCCAACAGCGAATCTATAGAGCAAACCGATTGGGTGGACTTTAGCTTGCCTGGGTTTAATTTGCATTTAAATTTTCATGATATTCGTAATTATGATAAAAATGATATTACTAACCAGCTAAAATCTGCATTGGCGCTTGTTGAAGAAAAGCACAAACAATGATGTTGACGGTTTTGGCTTACCCATTTTTTAACTCAGCTATACTCTTAGCTTAGCTATGTTCAACCATTTACAGATACTAAAAAAGCCAGGCACTAAAAAAGCCGAAGCATCCAGCTTCGGCTTTTTTTATACTATTGAATTAGGCATCAAACGAAGCCAATGCTTGGTTAAATGTCGCACTTGGGCGCATCACTTGGCTTAGTTTTTGTTGGTCTGGTTGATAGTAACCACCAATATCCGCGCCTTGACCTTGAACATCATTTAATTCAGCAATGATTTTGTCTTCATTTTCTGACAATGCTTGAGCAAGCGGCGCAAACTTGGTTTTAAGCTCGCTATCTTCCTCTTGGTTTGCCAATTCTTCTGCCCAGTATTTGGCTAGATAATAATGGCTGCCACGGTTGTCGAGCTCACCGGTACGGCGTGATGGTGATTTGTCGTTATCCAACAATTTACCCGTTGCCAAGTCTAGGGTTTTTGCCAGTAATTTTATCCGTGGGTTATTTTCTTTAATGCCTAAGTCTTCTAAAGATACCGCAAGCGCCAGCATCTCGCCGAGTGAATCCCAGCGCAGGTGGTTTTCTTCAACCAACTGCTCGACATGTTTTGGGGCTGAGCCGCCTGCCCCTGTCTCATAAAGACCACCGCCTTCCATCAATGGGACGATTGATAGCATTTTGGCTGACGTGCCTAATTCTAGAATTGGGAACAAGTCAGTTAAGTAGTCACGTAAGATGTTACCTGTGACTGAGATGGTGTCCAAACCACGCGCCACACGCTCAAGGGTATAACGCATCGCACGAACTTGAGACATAATTTGGATATCTAGACCTTCGGTATCATGCTCTTGTAAGTATTTTTTTACTTTCTTGATGAGCTCATTTTCATGTGGGCGGTATGGGTCAAGCCAGAAGATAGCTGGCATGCCTGAGTTACGTGCACGCGTCACTGCCAGTTTTACCCAGTCACGAATTGGCGCATCTTTGACTTGACACATACGCCAAATATCGCCTTCTTCAACATTTTGCGACATCAATACTTCGCCGGTCTCAATGTCCGTGATATTGGCAACGCCTGCCTCTGGGATTTCAAAAGTTTTGTCGTGAGAGCCGTATTCTTCCGCTTTTTGTGCCATCAAACCTACGTTTGGTACGGTACCCATGGTCGCTGGGTCAAAGTTGCCATGCCATTTACAGAAGTTGATGACTTCTTGGTAAATACGGGCAAAGGTCGATTCTGGCATCACTGCTTTACAGTCGTAAGGCTTGCCATCGGCTGCCCACATTTTACCACCATTACGAATCATCGCTGGCATTGAGGCGTCTACGATGACGTCATTTGGCGAATAGAAGTTATCGATTCCCTTTGCTGAGTCCACCATCGCCAATGCGGGGCGATGTTCTTGACAGGCATGCAAGTCACGGACGATTTCCTCACGGATAGTAGTCGGTAGGGTTTCGATTTTTTCGTATAGTCCTGCCATACCGTTGTTAACATTAATACCTAGTTCGTCAAAGGTTTTGTTCCATTTTTCGAATGCGTCTTTGTAGTACACTCTCACGCAGTGACCAAATACGATAGGATGTGACACCTTCATCATCGTGGCTTTGACGTGTAGAGAGAACAGGATTTTACCTTCGCGGCAATCTTCTAGCTCTTTTTCATAAAACTCGATTAAGGCTTTTTTGCTCATAAACATTGAGTCAATCACTTCACCGTCTTGTAGGGCAACTTCGGGTTTTAGCACCACAGCTTTGCCACTATGGGTGATGAGCTCCATTTTGACTTTACGCGCTTTATCAAGGGTCATTGATTTTTCGCCATGGTAAAAGTCACCTTCTTCCATGTGAGAGACGTGGGTTTTTGACCATTGTTTCCATTCACCCATTGAATGCGGGTGCTTTTTGGCATAGTTTTTTACGGCAGCTGGGGCACGGCGATCGGAATTACCTTCACGTAATACGGGATTTACCGCAGAACCTAAACATTTACCATAACGGGCTTTGAGGGCTTTTTCTTCGTCTGTGGTTGGGTTTTCTGGGTAATTGGGAATGTTGTAGCCTTTGGCTTGTAACTCTTCAATACATTCTTGTAGCTGAGCCACTGAGGCACTGATATTAGGCAATTTGATGATATTGGTGTCTGGGTCTTGGGTCAACCGACCAAGCTCAGCAAGATTGTCGGTCACTTGTTGTTCTGGGGTCAGGTAGTCGGAGAATTCTGCCAATACACGCGCGGCAACGGAAATATCGGTTTTGGTGATTTCAACGCCAGCAGGTTTGGTAAATGTTTCAATAATAGGAAGTAGTGAATAAGTCGCCAGTAGCGGTGCTTCGTCAGTTAAGGTATAGATAATATTTGACTTTCCACTAGCCATAGAGAACCTCTTTTATATGAATGTTAATTGAGATACTAGATGATGCATCTAGCAGCGTGAGAAATTTCACAGTAAGCATTACTAATTATGGGATAAAATGTGATTGACCATTTTAAACGCAAAGTATACGGTTACCGCATAATGAGTCAATAATGTATCTAGGAATACCTATATTTAGGAGAAAAATAATGCAGATGCGATGTATCCCTATCGATTAAGACAATCCCTTTTTTTGTCATAGTGTACCACAGTATCACAGTGACGAATACATCCAATCACTGACAGATGCGATGGCAACATCCTCAAATGTATAAAATTTTGGCTTTAAAATTGCTTCGTTATTTTACCCATGATAAACAATAAGCTTACGCTTCATGCCCAATCATCTGGCCGTACGTACCAATTTTTCACTTACTTCTTTTTCCATTAGCGCCATCTTGTTATTATCTAAAGGTTGATGCTCAGTGTTGTAGCGCCAACTATCGGCAGAACGGGTCAGACTGGCAAACCATAATGCCTTCGTATTACTTGGCAGTTTGGTAAAAGCCAACTCACTAATCACATTACCTTCATCATCACTTAGCTGACAAGACGCTTCTTTCGCTTTGCTAAGCGCATAGCCGTGATAAGATGACACAATCATAACCACATGAAATACTTGGGGCGGAAGCTTACTTAAAAAAAGCACCATACTTTCTTGATTGAGGTTGGCATCATTGACCTTGGTGCTTTGATTGTTGTCAGCGTCTTCTTTGCGGTCATCGATAGCGCTAAATGGCTTTTTGCCCAATAATTCATCGCCTTGATGACGCACTGATTGCGCTTTATCACGGACATTTTTGAACCAAACAGTTTCGATTACCTCGCCATATCGGTTACAAAGCAAGCAGGATAAGTCTATATCCATGGCTTGCGTGCGTTTTTTAAATTTATTATAAAGCCCAGATTTTGGCATCTGCGTTTTCTGCCATTGCACGGTAAAATACCACTGCTTGAGTGCCACATCCATATGCTCAACGGCTATACCTGAAGCTGTTTTATCATCTTCAAGCTGATCGTCTTGGGTGATTGCTAGCTGATGACTTTTTTGCAAAATCTTGTCATCAGTCATGGGGTTGATTTTTGGCACTTTGTGTAGCGAATGGTGCAGCGGTGAGGTGCTTGCCAATACCGCCTCATTGGGGTTTTTATCGGTCAAATTGGGTGAGTTGACAGGCGCTATTATTTCAACCGCTGGGTCAGCAAACTGCGCCGAAATAATCTGGTAGGTCTCTGTGGTAGTGCTGGGTGTCAGATTGTCAGGCGATTTGGCAGATGTGATAGGTGAATCATCCGTCAAATCACTGTATAAAATCGTGGTTTTTAGCTTGCTAGGCTGCTGTGTGTTGGTGTCGGTAGCAGTGGCCTCAAGGGTGTTATTATTAGCATGTTTCATAAGATTCTCGAAAAATTGGAAAAAGTAGTTAGCTTGTTTGGGCGTTTGTTAGTTATTCGTTTATTGTTTGGATGGTGGGTTGTTGATTAGGCGCTTGTTGGTTTGGAGTTTGGGTTTCAAAGACGGCGATTGATAAAATCTCAGGCTCGATTTTTCGCAGTCCTTTACCAAAACCACGTAGCCACCATACTAGCTGAGAGGTCATGTTTACTGTGGCTGTGATATGCAATCCTTCGTCATCTTCCCAGCTTTGCTGGTCGGTTGATAAGGGGCTTTCAAGTAAACTTGCCCCCGATAACGGATGAAACAATAAACGCACTTGCTGTATGGGCGGCTCGTGGTTGTTTTTTTCGCTTTCAGGCATGAGTTTTTGGAACAACGGATAATTAAACCCCATCGCGCCTGTATTGATGTAATTGTCTAAATTAAAATCTTTCGGGGTTTGCGCGTCGCTTGCGCTCACTTCCGCACTCTCAAAACGGTGCAAAGCAAATTGGCGCACATCGTCAGAGGCTCTGTCGGTTCGCGAGGCAATCAAGTAAATCACCACACCACGCTGCACAATGGCTAGCGGATTTAAGGTGTATTTTTGCGCTTCCTCTCGCCCGCGCGCTTTATAACAGGCGATGAGTTTTTTATTTTGAAACAATGCGTCATAGACAGCGTCTTTGGCGGCTGGATTGACCGATGGCGGGATGAGCGGTTGATTGGCGGACAGGATACGCACTCTATCAAGCCAAGTATTTGCCACTTTGCTTTCTTTGAGTTGCCGATTCGCTAGGTCAAACCAAGGAATCAATTCATCCAAAATAGCCGGGGGTAATAGCTGGGTCAAATTATGGCGCATCATACTAAACGCCACTGCTTGCGACAAATTCATGTGCGGCAAGCTTTGCATCGGTGCATCTTCACGCCAGCGCCAACCTTGTGGATTGGTGTTGTTTTTTTCAATCGGAAAACGCGTTGCCAAAGCGTTTAAATCTCGCTGAATGGTTCGCAAACTGATATCAAAACCCATCAAATCAAGCTGTTCTTTGATATGGGTGGTACCGAGCCAACGTTTGCGATCCAGCTGTGAGAGGATTTGCCATTGCCGAGCCGTCGTTGCGGTTGCATTGTTGGCAAGCGATTTACTCATGGCAATTCTCCATACGCAGGTAAAAGACAGATAGTTAAAAAACAGCCAGTTAAAAGATATCTAGTTAAAAGACAAACGGTTAAATAATAAATAATAGCCAGCTAAGCGCCAAAGCTTTATTCAAACTTTAAAAATTAACGCCAACAATTAACACCTTGATACCTGCATAATTTATCAAAATTTAGCGCAATATAGGTGATAAATTATATTAACATGTCATTTTATGTCGTTTATCATCTTTATTGGGTGTTATGGTTATCAGATTGTGTATGAATCAGCAAAAACGCTTGTCTAGAGGAGTACACCCTTTTTTACCCTTAGCTGCAATTTAGTTTGTCCATTAAATAAATTTTTCTCAAGCTCATAGAGTAAATGCACTTTTGACACACTGCGATTGATAGCAGACAAAGCTATCGCGTCAAAGTCAACATTAAACCAAATCGCTTCGATAGTAAAAGGCACATCGGGATACGACAACCATAATTTTAAATGACGCTCTTTTAACACCCGATAATCTTGCACCACAAACACCCCATCAAATATCGGTGCCACAAACCCATGTCCCCAAATAGCCAACGTCTGCAAGCTATCTACAAAATCGACCGTGAATTCAAGGGGTGTCAATTCACCATCGCTATATAACGTCTCTGCAAATACCTCATCAGCCACCGCTGCAATTACCTCATCAAACGCTTTACAAAACGGCTCAAAGTTTTTTCGTTTGATTGTCAGACCTGCCGCCATCGCATGCCCGCCAAAGTGGCTAATAA
The DNA here is from genome assembly GCF_045370505.1 of Moraxella sp. 179-F 1C4 NHS. Classification (NCBI taxonomy): domain Bacteria; kingdom Pseudomonadati; phylum Pseudomonadota; class Gammaproteobacteria; order Moraxellales; family Moraxellaceae; genus Moraxella; species Moraxella sp. 179-F 1C4 NHS. The sequence goes on from NZ_JBIQEC010000003.1 coordinate 94,080, forward strand.
GTTCGGGGTAGGTTTGCGCGACTGATTCAATGGCATCACGGATATGAATGCCTTCAATAGAGCGTGCGGAACCTTTGATAGCATCGTCATCTTCAATCAATGCTGTATCAGCAGGGGCAAACACGATAGCGGGCACATGGTAGCTTTCTTTTAATCTGCCTGCGACGATACCAATCACCCCTTGGTGCCACTCATCTTGATACAAAATAATACTGCGTTTGCGGTGCGTTACTTGATTTACAGCATTTTGCTCAGATGGATTCTCAAGCGTCCTTAATACACTATCGGCTTGTTGTCGCATGCCCTGCTCGACTTGGCGGCGCTCTTGATTGAGTTTATCGAGCTGATGCGCAAGCCGCTGAGCCTCCCCCCAATCATCGGTGAGCAAGCAGTCAATGCCTATGCGCATACTATCCATACGACCTGCGGCGTTGATGCGTGGTCCCAAAATAAAACCAAAATCTTGAGCCGTGATGTCGGCTACCTGCCGACTCGCCTGCTCCAACAACGCCAAAATACCCACACAGCAACGACCTTGCTTGATGGCTTGGATACCTTGGTGCACCAAAATACGATTATTTTGGTCTAATACGCCCACATCCGCCACCGTGCCGAGTGCCACCAAATCAATATAGCGACTCACTTGGGTGGTGGATTTGTTGGCTTGGCGTCTGACTTTGGCAAGATTGCCTAGCACATAAAATGCCACCCCAACCCCTACCAATGATTTACTAGCAAAATCACAGCCCAGCTGATTGGGATTGACCACGGCATCGGCGTTTGGTGTCGCCTGCGTCGTCAGGTGATGATCGGTAATAATCACCGTTAGCCCTTTGGCTTTGGCAAGTTCGACCCCAGCATGGCTGGAGATACCATTATCAACCGTGACAATCACATCAGGATCATAGGTTTCAATACCTAGTGCAACAATTTCTGGCGTCAGTCCATAACCGTACTTAAAACGATCGGGCACCAAAAACTCAACCTGCGCGCCCATCTCACGTAACACCCTTACCATCAATGCCGTGCTAGTCGCGCCATCGCAGTCAAAATCACCCACAATCAGTATTTTTTGCTGCGTATCAATCGCCTTGTCAAGCAGCGCCACTGCCTTGGTAATGCCTGTAAGCGAATTTGCAGGTAACATCTTATTGAAGGCGGTGTCTAAATTTGCCGCATCTCGCACACCCCGCCCAGCCAAAATGCGTGCTAATGTCATCGATGTCTGCGCCAACGGCTGTAAATCACGGGGAATCTCGTCAATCTTGGTGGCAATAAAACGGGGAGTCACAGTCAACATAAACTTATCATGGTTGTCAAAAAAGTATAGAGAACAAACTAGCATAATGATAGTGAATAGGCAAAATTACAACAGCGAAACGGTGAAAAACCTCCCATCAGCTTTCATAGATATTTGTGAATTTTGCATATCGTAATAATGCCACTACAAACCATTAGCATTTTTTTGCAAAAAGATGCTTATTGATACCTTTACACTCAGTTATAATCAAACCAAAGAGTCATCACTTATCATTAATCTAATAGCATCACCAACCATTAATGAATAATCATCTCTTGTTACAAACGTTTGCAATACTACCTTTACTATTGATAATTGAAATTTTTTAGAAGGAAAAATTATGTCAGCAGAAAATTCGACCAAAACCATCGACCCAAAACTTGACTTAGAAAAAATCAAACGCGAATGCGAGGCGATGATTAAAAGTAAAGCCAAAATGTCTGCCGTAGCAGCGGTTGTCCCTGTGCCGCTACTAGACGTTGCGGTTGACGCAGGTCTGTTATCAAAATTGCTACCTGAAATCTCCGCTAAATTTGGTTTAATTGAATCAGCCCAAGCAGCCGTAGATTTGAACAACGGCACGCAAATCAACCAACTAAAAGATAAAGCGGTGGATTTTGCAGGGCTAGTGGTGACGCGCAGTATCGCCAAAAAAACTTTCCAAGGTTTTGGTAGCCGTATTATCGCCAAGCAAGTCACCAAATTTGTACCATTTGGCGGTCAATTAGTAGCAGGTACCATCGGTTATTTGATGTTTAAAAAAATTGCTGAAAATCACATCAATGAATGCTACCAAAAAGCTAAAAAATTACAGCAACAAGCCAGCTAATTGTTGATACCAAGCCTTGTACCAAAACCCCTTTAGTTGCTAAAGGGGTTTTTTATTGAAAAATTCTCAAGCTTTAATGAGCAATGACCAAGCGAAAGTAATAGCTTATGTAACGATATTTTTCTACAATGTGTCTTTAAACTATTTTTTTGGGTCAAGTTATGCGTTATACCTATCAGACATCACTACGTTTTATCAAAAGGCCATTTTTTAATATCCATCCAATCACGCAAAGCGTCTTGGTGATTATTGGCATGTCCATGACTGGTGTTAGCGCTCATGCAGCGACTAGCGAAGCTGCTATTGGCGAAGCTGAAACGACTTTGCCGAGCCTTACTTTTACCACCACGGCAACCAAAACGCCGACGCTTGTCAAGAATACCATCGCCCAAACCACTGTGATTGATGAAGAACAATTGCAACGTTATCGCGGTCAAAGCGTGATAGATGTACTTCGTGGACAAGGTGGCATATATGTTACTCAAAATGGTGGGGATGGTGCGAGCAGTGGTGTCAGATTGCGTGGTTACTCCAATAGTCAAGTCTTAGTATTAATCGATGGGATTCGTTACAGCTCTGCAACCGCAGGTGGAGCAGCATTATCGCTGTTACCAGTCGACCAAATCGATAGAATAGAAATAGTTTATGGTGCTTCTGGCTCAAGTCTTTATGGCTCAGATGCGATGGGCGGCGTGATTCAAGTCTTTACTAAAGGTCAAAACGCCCAACAGTCTAATGTCGCATTGACTGTTGGCGGCGGCACAGAAAACAGCTATAAAGGGCAAATTACAGGACAACTGGTTAATTCTGCAACGACTTTAAGCCTTTCTACGGGTTATGAAAAGACCAATGGCATTGACGCGACGAAACCTTACGCTCAGTTCGGCATACATCATGCTGACAAAGACGGTTTTGAGTCCAAAAACGCAAGTTTGGTCGCCAAGCATAAAGTCAATGACAATGTTGAAATTGGAGCAACAGGATTATTTGCAAAATCCACTACAGATATTGATAGTGGTTCAGAAGTGCCAAACGCGTATGCTGACCAAAAAAACGCGGCTGTCTCAGCTTTTGCCGATTATCAACAAGATAAACTGTCTGCAAATATTAAATATGGTCAAAGTTATGATAAATCTACCACGTATGATGGTGCAGATTGGCAAACAGGTCGCCTAGACGATGTAATCAATACGACTCAGAAACAAGTAACCATACAGCTTGGCTATCAGTTGCCACTCGGTAAGCTTATCGGTGGTTATGAGAATTTAAAACAAGAAGTTGATAGCTCTAATGATTATGACGTGACTCACCGCACTATCAACAGTGAGTTTTTGGGATATCAGCTCGCTCAAGATAAATATGATGTGCAATTAAATGTGCGTCACGATGATAACTCACAATTTGATAGCAAGACCACCTACAATGTGGGCGGTGCGTATCGTCTTAGCCCCAACACTCGCATTGGTGCATCATACGCAACCAATTTTCGTGCCCCCACATTCAACGATTTGTATTGGCCAGGCTCAGAAAATCCCAACTTAAAACCTGAAACCAGCAAAAATGCAGAAATCTTTATTGAAAACAGCAATCATCATCAACACACACGCGTAACAGCCTACCAATCTAAATTTACCGATAAATTAGCTTGGGTAACCACCGACCCACTTACTTATGCAGGTCAAATGCAAAATATAGATAAAGCGGATATTAACGGTATTTCGTTAACCAGTGACTGGCAGTTAAATAATACTTTATTTGGTCTAGGTTATGATTATCTAGATACTGAAGATAAAAAAACGGGCAAAGAATTAATTTATCAACCCAAAAACAAAGGTATTGTTTACCTAGGCTATCAACAGCCAAAATATGACATTCGAACGGAGCTACAATACGTCGGAGAGCGTTATCGTGATGCCAACAATTCACAAACTCTAGACAGCTACACCTTGTTGAACCTGACTGGGAATTATTATGTCAGTCCCAACCTAACCATTAGCAGTCGTCTTAATAATCTCACAGATAAAGATTATGAGACCGTTTATGGCTACCGCCAAAAAGGCATTAATTCATTCGTCTCACTAACCTACCAATGGTTCTAAATTTTTATAGCTACAGTACATCAAAGGGCATAGATTTTATGCCCTTTTTTTATACTTCTTTTTTAGCAATTAGGCTTTAACTTTTGCACTATTTTGGTTCAAAATATATCATACTACGATTAGCACGTTGCTATAAATGAGTGATTTTTTAATATCAAATGACTGATTTGCTGCCCATCACTCTAATTATTTATCTGTTATGACAATAATCCAAAAATTATCCAATAGTTTATTGGCATTTAAATTGCACTTTAACCATTGCTCAAATTTGTGGTAGTTATCCAATGAACCATCCTACTTTTTTACATAATCCTGAATCCAACCAGACCCTGTTTGATGACATGTTCAATAACCTACTATCGGGGTTAATTGTCGCTGACAGCAACTATGAGTGCGTCTATATCAATGCGACGGCTGAGCAGATTTTGTCAGTCAGTCAGCCCCATTTACTTCATAAAAATGTTATCGATATTTTAACCCCCGCAAACTATGAAAAATTACTAACGCAAGCACCAGAGCAATCATCCACAGATGGTGACCTGCTAACCTATAAAAAAACCAAAGCACAGGTCAAAGTGGCGCTACAAAACCAATTTGAACATACCAAAAAAATGTACCAAGCCTTTATCCATCATGATTGCACCATTTTGGGGCTAAGTACCCAAGGGATTGGTGCACCATTATTGGTCGATTATGGGGTTTCCCCATTAGAAACCGAGGCGGGGTTTTTTTATTTAATTGAAATTTGGGCAAAAGATCGCGAAAGTCGCATTCAACAAGAACAATATCAAAATCACCAACATTTGATAACCCGTCAAATGATTCGCAGTATGGCACACGAAGTCAAAAACCCTTTAGCCGGTATCCTTGGGGCAAGTCAACTGCTTGAGAAGAATTTTAATCAAATCATGAAATCTGATGGGATTGTGCGCTATATTAATGACACCAAGGCGCAAAAGGTCGCCAATTATCTCAGTATCATCATGGATGAGACCAGACGACTCAATAACTTGGTGACCCAATTGCTGGGCGCGCCAAATTTGCCCAACTGGCAATTAATCAATGTACATGAGCCCCTGCAGCATGTACTAACATTGGCAGAGATACAAAACCCCAATATTAGTCTAGTCAGAGACTTTGATTTATCGTTGCCAGAAATCACCGCTGATAAAGACCAGCTCGTACAAGTATTTATGAATATCGTCAATAATGCGATACAAGCGCTCAATGAAAACGACATTGTGTCGCCTAGCATCACGGTAAAGACCCGTATTCAGCACCAACAAACCATTGGCGATATACGACATAAAAGCGTCTTGCGCGTCGATTTTATTGATAATGGCTTGGGCATTGATAGTGAGTTGTTACCGCAAATTTTTTATCCTTTGGTTACAGGACGCGCCAATGGTACGGGGTTGGGACTGGCACTTGCTCATGACATTATTCAGCGCCATCAAGGGCAAATCAGTGTAACCTCTCAGCCAGGTGAAACCCTATTTACGATTTTTTTACCTTGGCAAATTCGACAAATAACCAAATGACCAAATGACCAATTGATAATTTAACCCTGATACACCACAGCATCATGACTGATCGGCTATGAATTTTTCAATCAATTTTTCAATCAATAATGTTTAAACCAATACAGTTTCCCATATAGGGTTTTTATATGACTTATCCCAATAATAAAACGCCAACCAACGAGCCTACTGTTTGGGTCATCGATGACGACCAAGCGCTACGCATGATTTTGGAAGATACGCTGACAGATAGTGGATTTCAAGTGCAAACCTTTGGCAATGCGCAATCGGCGTGGCGGCTGCTACAAGATAGTGGTCAAGACAGCCAGGCGAAGAGTGACAATAGTGCCTCCTTGCCAAGCGTCATCGTCACCGATATTCGAATGCCGATGATGAACGGCTTGGACTTTAGCAGTAAAATCAAACAAGCCTTTGCACAAATTCCTGTCATCATCATGACCGCGCATGCCGATGTGCAGTCTGCGGTGGATAGCTATCAATCAGGCGCGTTTGATTACTTACCCAAGCCGTTTGAGTTGGATGATGCCATTGCCATGGTGAAAAAAGCTTGCCTGCAAAGCCAGTCAAACCAAACACAAAAGCGCAGTAAGTCTGAGAACTACAACGACTCTCTGATTCGTGATGCACAGCAGCCGCCAGCGCAAAAAGTAGAAGTCGCGCCAGAAAAAGCCACCACCAATCCATCAGGCATCATCGGGCAATCGATTGCCATGCAAAAAGTCTTTCGTGCGATTGGTCGCTTGTCGCATATGCCGATGACAGTCCTCATCACCGGCGAATCGGGTACGGGTAAAGAGCTGATTGCCAGTGCCTTACACGAACATTCGCCACGCAAATCCAAACCATTTATCGCGCTCAATATGGCGGCGATTCCGCATGATTTGATTGAAGCTGAACTATTTGGTCATGAAAAAGGCGCGTTTACGGGTGCGACTACCACGCGCCAAGGGCGTTTTGAGCAGGCGCATGGTGGCACTTTGTTTTTGGATGAAATCGGCGATATGCCTTTACCAACGCAGACACGTTTGCTGCGCGTCTTGGCAAATGGTGAGTTTTATCGTGTCGGTGGGCTCAAACCCATTAAAGTCGATGTACGTATCATCGCAGCGACCCATCAAAACTTAGAAACCCTGGTGCAGCAAGGCAAGTTTCGTGAAGATTTGTTTTATCGGCTCAATGTCATTCGACTGGCGCTACCTTCCCTACGTGAGCGCCGCGAAGACATTCCGCTGTTAATCGATTTTTTTATGCAAAATATTGCCAAAAGCATGCATACCTCGACCAAAACCATCACCCCCTCTGCCATGCATATTTTGCAAAGCTATCCTTGGCAAGGCAACGTGCGTCAACTTGAAAATACCTGCCGCTGGCTCAGTGTGATGACAACAGGGCAAACCATTCAGCCCAGTGATTTGCCACCCGAGATTTTACAAGCGTTTGAATCGCAAGATAGCACGCCTGTAACTACACGTGAGCCCAAAATACATAAGACACATAAGACACATAACTATCAGCCCGACACTCAGTTTGAGACACCTGCGAGCGAACATCCGTCATCTTTACCAGCTGCGAGTAACAGTCCCAGTCCCAGTGCTAGTTCTAATTTGAGTGCCCATTCGAGTGAGCTGCCAACGCCTTTGCCCGCTACCACGGTCATACCGATCTTACCTGCATCACAAACTGGTGCAACCGCAGATTGGATCACCCCGCTGCAAGTTTGGGCACAACAAGCACTCGCTGAAGGACAGTATGACATATTGCAAACCGCTTATCCGATGTTTGAGAAATGTTTGCTCGAAGTGGCACTTGCCCATACTGCTCAGCATAAAGGACAAGCGGCTGACCTACTCGGTTGGGGGCGCAATACCGTGACCCGAAAATACCAGCAGTTGATTGAAGGCAGACCCGTTAAGCTTTCATGATTGAGACAAAGTCAACTCACCCAGCACTGGTTATCATAAAAAATGGCTGTCAGTCGGTCGTTACTGACTTACAGCCACTATCACCTTCAAATCCACTCAACCATACCGAGCTTTGGTACGGGGTATGGCATTCGGCTCACTCCCCGCCTACAGCCGTGGTGGTTAAACAATTACTACCTCACTTTAGCACAACCCATCTTGCCCATTTTGAGCAAGAAATTAACGCCCTTCATCATTGCCAGAGCCTAGCGATTGACGGCACCCATCATACAAGCGGCATCCCCACGCTGTATGCTTCAAACCTTCTCCCTGATACCCTCATCTTTGACCAACAGCAGCCGCAGCAATCTGTTGGTCCTTGTCTGGTTATGTCCTATCATTCAGGGGAGACGTTAAAATCCTTGCTGTATGCGAATGCTAAATTGCCACTACTCAGTCTTCCGCAAAAAATGACCATTTTTTTACATAGTTGCCAAGTGGTCAACCGTTTACATCAATTTGGGCTGATGCATTTGGATCTCAAACCCGCCAACTTTATTGTAAAACCCAATCTTGAGGTGGTGTTAATTGACTTTGGTCTGAGTGATTTTGATGTTAGCAATGCTATGGGAAAAAATGACTCACTCAACTGCAAAACTTACACCGCTGGTACACCCGCCTATATGAGTCCTGAGCAATTCACAGGACAGACTGTTGACAAGTTTAGCGACTACTATAGTTTGGGGGTGGTATGGTACGAATTATTGATGGGATGTCTGCCTTTTATGGCAAATGATTATCCTGGTTGGGCAATTTCGCATTGCCAACAGCCCGTGCCTTTTTTATGCCCAAATCATCAGCTATCAGAATTTGCTTGCCAAGCTTGCCAGCCTTTTATCGACAAGCTGCTGGCAAAACGCGTGGAAAACCGTATTAATGACTTGGCAAATATTATCAATGCGCTAAAAATTTTACTTAACCAATAAAAAAATGCAATTTTTTTAAAAAACCTCTTGCCAAAGCGAAAATTTTCTATATAATAGCCAACCACAAAGACACTGATACAAATATTGAGTCAACACTTTGAGGCAACTCATGGGGCTGTGGCGAAATTGGTAGACGCACTGGATTTAGGTTCCAGCGCCGCGAGGTGTAAGAGTTCGAGTCTCTTCAGCCCCACCACTCAAATCGGTATTAGTTAAATTAACCTGCCTCTCGCAGGTTTTTTTATGCCCAAAATTCCTGTCTATCTTATCTCACCATTGCTTACTGTTAGCCCGTATGTTGCTCACTGTATTGCTAAAAATTTTTTAACTGATTGCCAACTAGCTACTTTTTAGCTTGCATCTAGTATTAACTGCCCCATCTCTATAGTTAGCTTGTTTATTGCTAACTATGTTAATTTTTCTACTGCCTTTTATAAGCCTATATTCCTATGAAAATTTTACAATCGCCCTATTATCAATCGCGAAAGCTGCTCAGCGCCTCGTCTGAGCCGCCCTATACTGTTCAACTTATTGAAGACAACCTCCAATACGCTAGCAAATATAACCCTTTTGAGTCGCTACTCGATGATATTTTCCCTGGGGTACATGTTGGCAACCATGACATGGTGATTCGCAAAGAGCAGCTTAAAGATTTTGAGCGTTGCACCGATTTTACCACCGTCGCCTATTCGCATAAAAATAATACATTGTATGAGCGTGAAGCTTGTTATTTTCATCCCAAATATGAAGTGTTCATGCTCACCAATGAAGATTTGTCCAATGACTATGACGAATATATCTTTGAATCAGGTCTGCTAAAAGTCGTCAGTATTTACTATATTTCGACCAATCCGCATTCGGCGGCGAGTGTCAAAAACGTGTTTGATGAATACTTACAAAAGTATGTGTCGCAAGAGGCTAAAGTATCGATTTTACTCAAAGAAGTCCATGGTTTTGTGTTTAAAACCCACCGTATCAAGCCATTTCCCATCAATTTAGATACCATGTATCACGAGGATTTTCTGCCTGTGCATCAGCATATCAAAGAATCGCTCAATCACGATGGTAAAGGCGTGGTACTGTTGCATGGCGTGGCCGGTTCAGGTAAAACCAACTATATCAAATGGCTAACCAGCCAAGTGCCTAATAAAAAATTCATCTTTGTACCCACTACCATGATTGGGTATTTGACCAACCCTGAATTTATGTCACTATTGGTGGATAACAAAAACTCGGTATTAGTGCTTGAAGACTGTGAAAACTACATTGCCGAGCGTAGCATTGATAACGCTAATACCGATGTGGTATCGGCGATTTTGAACATTGCTGATGGTATGCTGTCGGATGTGTTGGAGTGCCAGTTTATTTGTACCTTTAACTCCGATATCTCGAAAATTGACCCCGCGCTGCTGCGTAAAGGTCGATTGATAGCCGAGTATAAATTCAAAGAACTGTCCGTCGAAAAATCCAACATGTTTTTGGCATCCATTGATAAAGCTATCACCGTCAATAAACCGCACTCATTGGCAGAATTAACCAACATGGATCATCTGTCCTATCGAGAGAAACAAGCAGAAAAACCCAAATTTGGTTTTGTGTAATTATTAAGTCTAATTATTAATTATAATCATTAGCGATAGTCATTAAGTATAATCATTAAACATAATCAGCAGGCATAAAAAAAAGGAGCGCAATTGGCTCCTTTTTTTATACTAGACATTACTAATTACTAAACCTAGACCTAGACATTATCGATTTGCTTTTCATCAATGGGCACAAGCTCAATCGCTGTTTTATCTGCATTCATACGAATCGAAACCGTACCGCCATTGACCAAATCACCAAATAATATTTGCTCTGCCAATGGTTTTTTGATTTCATCTTGAATCAAGCGGTTCATTGGGCGTGCACCCATGAGACGATCGTAACCTTTTTCTGCCAGATAATTTCTGACCTCATCATCAATTTCAAGCACCACTTTTTTGTCATCGAGCTGGGCTTGCAGCTCAACCAAGAATTTATCAACCACGGATACAATGACATTTTGATCCAATGGGTTAAATTGAATGATGGCATCCAAACGATTGCGAAACTCTGGGGTAAACATCCGTTTCATCGCCTCACTATTGTCGCGGCTATGGTCTTGTTTGGTAAAGCCCATGCTGTTGCGGCTGATGCTATCAGCGCCGACATTGGTGGTCATAATCAATATTACTTGCTTAAAGCTTGAGGTGCGACCGTTATTGTCGGTAAGCGAGCCATGATCCATCACTTGGAGCAGCAAGTTAAATACGTCAGGATGGGCTTTTTCAATCTCATCCAGCAATAGCACACAATGCGGAAATTGATTGATTTTTTCGGTCAATAAACCACCCTGATCAAAGCCCACATAGCCTGGCGGCGCCCCAATCAAGCGGGACGCTGTATGTGCTTCCATATACTCAGACATATCAAAACGAACCAGCTCAATGCCTAATAAATTCGCTAACTGACGACTGACTTCAGTTTTACCGACACCCGTAGGACCGGCAAACATAAACGAAGCAATCGGTTTATCATCGGGTTTTAAGCCTGCACGTGACAACTTAATGGCATCTGCCAAGTTTTTGATGGCTTCATCTTGACCAAACACCAGATGTTTTAGGTTGCTTTCAAGATTTTGTAGCACCGATTTGTCATCCGTTGAGACGGATTTTGGCGGGATACGCGCAATTTTTGAAATAATATATTCAATTTGCGGGACATCAATCACCACCTCACCATCTTGTTGTGCCGCATCAATCACCTTATTATCGGCTTCGCTTAACATAGCTTCAGGTTCGACAACACCATCCGCTGCATGGCTAATATCTAAGTCATCGACAAGTGCGTCTTCATCTACCACAGGCTGATTTGATAGCTTGTCATTTGCTACAGTATCAGTGGATTGATTACTGTCCACACCAGATTCAACCTGATTTTCAGCTTGTTTTTGCAGGCGAACAAATGCACCCGCTTCATCAATCACATCAATGGCTTTGTCAGGTAAAAAGCGTTCGTGAATGTGTTTTACCGCTAGATTCACGGCACTTTGTAGTGCCTGGTCGGTATAGCTTACGTTATGGAATTTCTCATATTGTTTTTTCAGACCGCGTAGAATATCAATCGTTTCATCAATGGATGGCTCGTTGACATCAACTTTTTGGAAACGACGACTTAAGGCATGGTCTTTTTCAAACACTTGGCGGTATTCGGTAAAGGTGGTTGAGCCGATACAACGCAGCTCACCTGATGCCAACGCAGGTTTGATTAAATTTGACACATCCATATTGCTGCTCATCGATGAGCCGGCGCCAATAATCATATGGATTTCATCAATAAATAAAATCGCATTGGGCTTGGCTTTTAAGGCATCTAATAGCGCTTTCATCCGTTTTTCAAAATCGCCGCGGTATTTTGTACCGGCAATCAGCGCACCAATATCTAGACTATACACCACACAGCCTGATAATGGTTTTGGTGCTTTGTCATTGACAATCAGCCATGCCAAGCCCTCCGCAATCGACGTTTTACCCACCCCTGGGTCACCCACCAGTAGGGGATTGTTTTTGCGGCGACGGCATAAAATCTGCGCGGTACGCTCGATTTCTGCTTGGCGGCCAATTAACGGATCGGTGCCGCCCGCAGCGGCTTTTTGATTGAGATTAATGGTAAATTCAGTCAATGGGTCTTTATTGGCTTTTTCGCCCGTTTCTTCAGTTTCAACACTGTTCAATTTGTCGCGTACTTTTTTGTCTTGACCATGTGACAGATACTGGGTCAACTCAAGTCGGGTAACCCCTTGTTTTTTAAGCAGGTAAACCGCGTAGGTATCATGCTCTGAGAACATAGACACCAGTAAATCTGAGCCTTCCACCAAACGGCTGCTGGCAACCGATTGCACATGAAAAATCGCCCGCTGCAAGATACGGTCAAAACTGCGCGTAGGTTGTGGCGAGTAATCTTCGTTGATATCGACTGTTGGGGTATGTTCATCAATATACTGGGTCAAATCTTTGCCAAGCTGATCCACATTGACTGCACAAGCCACCAAGGCTTCTACCGCATTTTCATTCTCTAACAGTGCTAATAGCAAATGCTCGACCGTTAAATATTCATGTGCACGTTGTTTTGCGAGTGTCACTACCAACCGCAACGTGCTTTGTAATTCTAAACTTAACATAAGATGTCCTTAATACGTGTCACCGACGGTTTTTGATTTTGCCCTACTTGAAAAACACCATGCGCTTTAATTGGTTTGATATGGTTATTGGTGTTGAGGGTTATGTGTATTGTGTATTGATGTTTTCTCAAGTTTCATTTGCCGTCACCTCAGCCCCAAATATCTTATAGATATCTGTCTAATCATGCTAAGTTCGGTTAAAAGGAAGTAAAAATGAAAGATGACAAAATGGGAAAAATCAAAATCATTAGGTTTAATATAATGACATTGCTAATAAATTCAAGTGATAAAACGTAGTTAATGGCGGATTTTAAAATGGCAAAGATTTCAATGATGAATAAAAAATAGAAAGGAGGTACCACTAAAAATAAAACGGGGTTAAATCGCAAAATACCACTAACCTTGGGGTTCGATTTGACTCAATAACGGATAGCCTGCCTGACGCGCTTCACGGTTGACCGTTTGGGCCTTGGTTTCTGCGATGTCCTTAGGATATATACCGGCAATGCCTTTGCCTTGTTGATGAATGGCAAGCATAATACTGATAGCGGAATCTAGCGTATGTTTAAAATGATTTTGTAAAACATCCACCACAAATTCCATCGGCGTATAGTCATCGTTGTACATGACCACCGCATACATCTGTGGTTTTTTCAGTTCAGGATCAGCCAATAGCACATCTTCGACGGGGTCGGTATTTGGCTCGCCTTCTATGTCGGTCAGACGGGCTGGCAATGAATTTGGTGATTGGCTAGGTAGCTGTTTAGGGGACTTTTTAGGTAGTTGTGTTGGCAACCATGCCGGCAGATGCCAATCCATATTCGTGGTGGTTGGCTGTGACACAACTAATTGACGAGAAAAATTAAGCGTTTGAAACATCATTAATTGAACATTTACCTAAGATTAGATTAAACATTGATTATACTACTTTGCAGCAGTCGTTGCGGCAGGTTTTTGCGTATTGACTGTGCTTGCCACTGGCGTGCTATCGGTCGAACTCACAGGTCGTTTATCCGCTTCAGGCGTTTCTTCAAGCGTATATGGCATGTTATCAATCGGCTGACCGAGTTGCCAATCATACACTTGCTGAGTTTTTTGGTTGCCGGCGGTTAATTCAAGTTTCACTTGTTTGGGTACAAAGTTTTTGGGCATCAAAAAACGCCCGCGAATTCTTGCAATCCCATGAATCGAGTAACTATTGGGTTGCAATGGTACTTCGACCATATTAACTTCATCCAGCAATGTCAATTTTGGTATCAGATTTTTTGGCTGATTTGACGCATCGACCATACCGACATCAAAGCGGTATTCATAGGCATTTTCTGGCAACGGTGCGATTTTTGCCCCGATGACTTGTAAACTCATACCGCCTTTTTTAGCAAGCGACGTGGTTAAGAATTGCTGACCTTGTTCAAGCTGTAAGTTGGTGACTTTTAAATCTTGAATATCGGTACGCAGTGCTGATAGGTTCGCCAAGCTGATATCACGCTCTTGCTGCGCGGTGGTTAATTGGCTTTGCAACGTATCAGATTTTAGCTTTAATGATTTGATGTTTTCTGCTGAGATTTCAAGACCTGCGGCGGTTTTTTTCGCTTCTTCAGCGGCAAAGCTTAAGCCGCGATGATAACCAATGCGTTGACCTAACACCAGTGCAATAATAGCAACTAACAACAAGCTAACCCCAAACGCAATCAACCACCCAGACACCTTGTTGGGTTGGGTAATATAATTGCGTTGTGCTTCTGGCAAAGATTGAGAAGAGTTATTATCTTCGGGCAAATCCATAGAGATACTCAAATTGAAAAACGATCAAAACATGGATAATCACAGTACTGATGATAGCTCAAAAAGGGTTGATGAATATGACATCCATTAAAGCGAACCCCATTATAAACAAAAATTATGATGAATTCAGCTAAATTTATTGACCGAAAAAATAATAAAGTTAGCCCATTTCATCATAGCGTCATATTTTTTTGGCTAAAAAAAATAAAGCAGTGCTTGCTATGACATTAATATTTCTAAACAGGCTGACCATAAATAGCTTAAGAAAACCACTTAAGCAGACAACTTATTCAAGAAATCACTTAAGGCACGACGGCAACCAATGCCAATCCTGTTTGCTCTGCAAGGCCAAACATCACATTCATATTTTGCACGGCTTGTCCTGCCGCACCTTTGACCAAATTATCTTGTACCACCAAAATCGTCGCCATCGGGCCATTTTCTAGTGTTTGCACCGCCATTCTTAAATAGTTGCTACCCCGTACACTACGGGTATCTGGGTACATTCCTTTTGGCATGACGTCTACAAAATATTCGTTTTGATAGCTGGTTTCATATAAGGATTGTAAATCTAACGCTTGACCCGCCGCCGTCAACCGAACATGAATGGTGGTAAACATACCGCGAATCATGGGTACTAAATGGGGTACAAAGCGGATATCATGCGACTGAAAGTGTTTGCTTTGACCCAATATTTGGTCAATCCCTTGGCTAATCTCTGGAGCGTGACGATGACCTGCCACGCCATAGGCACTAAAACTATCCGAGGTCTCGCTAAATAACAAATTCATTTTGGCTTGGCGACCTGCACCTGAGACGCCTGATTTGGCATCAATAATAATCCAAGGTTCAATCAATGCCTGCTGCTGGCTGTTTTGGGCATCGATTAGCGGTTTTAACCCCAAAATCGCCGTGGTGGGATAACAACCTGGGTTGCCAATGACATTGGCTTTGGCAATGGCATCACGATTGACTTCGGGTAACCCATACACAGCGTCTTTTAAAATATCGGGGCAAGCATGTTCAAGCTTATACCAAGTTTCAAAATCTTGTAGCGACTGCAAACGAAAATCTGCCGCCAAATCGATGACTTTAGTGCCATTTTCGGTTAAAAATCTGGCATGCTTCATCGCGACGCCATGTGGCGTAGCAAAGAATACCACATCACATGCTGCTAATTTTTTTTCATCCAAATCCGAAAACGTTAAATCGGTCACGCCCCGCAAACTTGGAAACATATCATCAACGCGTCTGCCCGCTTCTGAGCGCGATGTCAGCATCGTCACTTGTGCCTGTGGATGACGACTCAATAGTCGAATTAGCTCTACGCCAGTGTAGCCTGTGCCACCGACAATACCTACTTTGATCATGGTCGTCTCCTGATGTTGGTATTAAAGTTTATATTCATGCACCGCATCAATAAAAGCTTTGGCATGGTCAGGATTAACCCATTGGTTAATACCGTGACCTAAGTTTGCTATATAGCCTGTTTTATCACCGAGGCTGTAGGCGTCCTGTAGCATCAAATGCGTCTGCTGGCGAATATGCTCAGGCGATGCAAATAATGTCGCGGGGTCAAGATTACCTTGCAGCGCGATGCCTGTATGCAGCTTTTTGTGCAATTTGGTCAATTCTTTTTGTTGTTCAAAGACGATGCTGCGGGCTCTATCTAGTGGCATCGTCCAATCAAGTCCTAGCGCATCCGCGCCACTGTGGCATTGGGTATCTAACCACAAGCCGCCACCTTTGGTAAATAGTACCACAGGTACCTCTGGGTATGTTGCTTTGATCGCCGCGACAATTTTAGTATTGTAATGGTGCGAGAATTCAACAAATTGTCGATGCGCCAATGCCCCGCCCCAACTATCAAAAATTTGTACCAACTGCGCCCCCGCTGCTATTTGCGCTAGCAAATAATCAATCACAGTGTCGGTGATTTTAGCGAGCAGCGCATGCAAGGTGTCAGGTTCGCCATACAACATGGCTTTGGCATAGCGGTATTCTTTAGAACTACCACCTTCAATCATATAGGTCGCTAGCGTCCACGGACTACCCGAGAAGCCAAATAATGGCGCACGACCTGCCAGCGCATGACGAATACTGGTCACCGCTTTCATCACATAGTCGAGTGCATCTGCCATCGCGACGATTGGCAAAGCTTCAACCTCTGCCATGCTTCTGACAGTTTTGTGAAATTTTGGGCCTTCCCCTGCTTCAAAATACAGACCCAAACCGAGCGCATCAGGAATGGTTAAAATATCACTAAACAAAATCGCCGCATCCAACTCAAAACGGCGAAATGGCTGAATGGTGACTTCCGTCGCCAAATCAGTATTTTTGCAAAGCGATAGAAAGTCACCGGCTTGGGCACGGGTTTTTTTATACTCAGGCAAATACCGACCGGCTTGTCGCATCATCCACACAGGCGTCACATCCACAGGTTCAAAACGCATGGCTCTTAAAATGCGGTCATTTTTTAACATCGGAAAGTTATGGGTCATGTCATTGCCTTCAAAAATAATCTTGGATAAAAGTACTATTGGGTAAAAATACTATTGAATCAGTCTAAAAGTAGTCAAATTTCAATCAAAAATTGTCGAAAATCATACGATAATCGCCATATTATCACGATGTACCATCACGTGCCGTTCCTCATTTTTACCCAAAATCGCTTCGATGTCGCTATTGCGTTTGCGAGCGATGCGCTTAGCTTCATTTGATGAGAAATCCACCTGACCGACCGCAATACGTACCCCTGTTTTATCAACGCATTCCACCACATCGCCCTCATCAAAATCACCTTGCACTTCAATCACCCCGACAGGCAATAAGCTTTTGTTATTTTTAATGATGGCATCCACTGCGCCATCGTCAATCACCAAGCGACCTGCCATACGCAGATGAGCGGCTAACCATTGTTTTTTGGCAATGCGTTTATCATCGTCATTGGTGGTGAGCATCGTACCTAAGGATTCCCCTTTGACCACGCGATTAATCACGTTATCGATGCTGCCGCTGACAATCACGGTGGGACAACCACCCATTGCCGCAAGCCTTGCCGCACGAATTTTGGTAATCATGCCGCCACGACCCAATTTGCCGCCATCTCCCGCCACGTCAAACAAATAATCTGCCATTGCCCGCTCAGTCTTAATCAGCTTCGCATCCGGGTTGGTACGAGGGTTATCGGTGAATACGCCTTGCTGATCGGTCAATATAATGTATAAATCAGCTTTGACCATGGCTGCCACCATCGCACCTAGACTGTCATTATCACCAAATTTGATTTCATCGACACTGACGGTGTCATTTTCGTTAATGACAGGCAGCACACGCCATTCAAGTAGCTGATTTAACGTACTGGCGGTATTGAGATAACGATTTCGATTGGCAAGATCGTCATGTGTCAGTAGCAATTGTGCGCTTTGTACACCATACTGAATCAACGCCGACCACCAAGTTTCAATCAAGCCCATCTGCCCAATGGCGGCGCAGGCTTGCAAGGCTTGTAATTTTTTGGGGCGTTCTTCCAAATTCATCCGCACCACCCCTTCCGCCACTGCCCCTGAGGATACTAGCAATACTTGATAGCCTTCATTATGCAGCTTGGCGATTTGCTTCGCCCATTCATAAATTGCGGTGCGATCCAAACCTTTACCATTATTGGTCAGTAGCGATGAACCAATTTTTACCACAATGGTGTTGGACTTAAGGGCTTTTTTAGTTGAGTTAGGTGAGGCGGTGGCAGTCATAAGTTGATAGTCATAATCAGTCAAGTGCAATTTTTTAATCAAATTAAATGCCATAATGGCTTGGCTGAGCATTGTAACAATTTTTACTGGGTTTATAAATGCTAATCGATGCCGGTAGCCGTTAAATATCACACGTTTTTGCCATACGCATTTTTATCCCAATTAAATAGCAACCATTGAAAAAACAAATTGACATTGTCAACTAAAAAATATCGACTTGAGGTTTTCTCAATTTAGATGAGGATAACTTGCTATCAACTTTGCTTTTATATAAATTTGCTCATCTTCATGGGCTACTGGGTTTATCAAATTTATGAAAAGAGCTGTCGTCACCACTTCCTCATCTTGTCTTGAAGCCCTTGGATTGTCGCAAGGCATGGACATTCTGCGCTTACACGTAAACATCAATAACGTTGATTTTATCGATGGTAAAAATATCACCAGTGAACGTCTAGCAACCATTATGAAAACCAACCTCAAATCGGTGGCGAGGACATTTCCGCCATCCATCCATGAGATGCATCTGTTGTTTAATGATTTGATTGCTCGCGGGGTCACTGAGGTATTTGTTTGCGGCATCTCGTCCAAATTTAGCCAAACTTTGCCCATGCTAGAAGAACTCAAAGTACATTATGCCAATCGCCTGCACATCTTTGTGTATGACACCAAAACACTTAATATTGCTGAAGGGGCGCTGGCGTACGAGGCAAAAGTGTTGATTGAGCAAGGTGAATCGTTTGAAAACGTGGCAAAAAAACTTGACGATTTGCGTCGTCGCAGTGAATTTTTATTTACCCTCAGCGACTTGGACTATATTATTCGCAACAAAAAATTGTCCGCCCCTGCCGCATTTGTTGCCAACTTATTTGATATCAAACCGATTATGCAAATTAATCAAATTGGCGAAATTATCGCGGTGGAAAAAGTGCGTAAGCTTGAAAAAACCCTGACAACCATGGGAAAAACCGTCGAAAAATTTGCCGCAAATCAACCCGCGTTTATCTATTTGACAGATACGGGGCATCATGAAAGCACCGAGTATCTTAAATATTTATTGGCGACCCATTTTGGTTGGCATGATTTACCTGTTATTCGCGTGTCGACCATTTCGCTCGCCAATCACGGCTTGATGGGAACAGGCATTGGGGTGTTTTATGGTGAATTACCCCACATTGTCAAAGCATTAAAAAAATGACCTGTCCTTATCTAAATTCAGCTAATAAAAAAGGTTAGCCCGCGCTAACCTTTTTAAAGCTATTTCCATCACCGCTAAGGTGCGTAGACCACTTCCACGCCATCATCGTCATCGTAGTCGTCGTCATCAAAATCATCGTCATCCAATGCGCGACCTTCACGCTCAGCTTTACGTTTGGCACGATACGCTTCTTTTTGCTCTTCCGTATTGGCGCGCACTTCCGCTTCCAGTCGTTCAAAACGCAACCGCTGACTTTCAGCAAAGTCGGGATCAGTTTCTTCCATCTCGCGCTCTTGCTCGATTTCATTCATCAAATGCCAAACCACGGCATCAACCCCTTCCCCTGTGAGCGTGGAAGTACGAAAAACCATCCCTGTCCAACCAAGCTCTGCCACGATATGAGTGCAAAGTTGGTTTAATGACTCTTCGGGCACTTGGTCGATTTTGTTTAAAATCAAAATCTGTGGCAGTTTTGACAGCTCTGGCGAGAATTTTTCTAACTCATTAAAAATCACTTGGGCGTTTGCCACAGGGTCGCTACCATCAATGGGCTGTACATCGACAAGATGCAATAATCGACGGGTACGAGCGACGTGTTTTAAAAAGCGAATACCCAGTCCAGCCCCTTCAGAGGCGCCTTCAATCAGTCCTGGGATATCTGCCATAACAAATGAGCGGTGTTTGCCCACATCCACGACACCTAGATTCGGTACCAAAGTGGTAAACGGATAATTGGCAACTTTGGGTTTGGCAGCAGAGACTTGACGAATAAAGGTGGATTTACCCGCGTTTGGCAGACCGATAAGACCTACGTCCGCTACCACTTTTAGCTCAAACTTCAAGACTTTTAATTCACCTGCAAAACCTGGGGTGGCACGTCGTGGTGCTTGATTGGTGGAGGTTTTAAAATGGGTATTACCTTGCCCGCCGTCACCGCCTTTGGCAATCCTCGCCGTTTGCCCTTTTTTGGTCAAGTCCGCTAAAACCTCACCTGTTTCGGTATCAACCACGGTGGTACCGATGGGCACAGATAGATAGATATCATCCGCGCCACGACCTGAACAGTTTTTGGCACCACCATTTTCGCCGCGCTTGGCATCATAGCGACGCGTAAACCGGTAATCGACGAGGGTGTTGGTGTTGTCGTCGCACACCACGTACACATCACCGCCTTTGCCGCCATCACCGCCATCGGGACCGCCTTTGGGGACGTATTTTTCTCGGCGAAAACTGACGATACCATTGCCGCCGTCGCCTGCTTTGACTGTTACGATTGCTTCATCGATAAAACGCATTGAAGACTTTCCTTAAATTCTTGAATAACCAAATATTATAGCATGAATTTTAGCAAGAAAAATTTGAACAGGATTGATGTTTGAAATTTTATCCAATAAAAAACCGCCCAAACTTGAGCGGTCTTGTCATCGTTCTTAGCGCTTAGGAACATTTAGGCATTTTTTGCCATGGTTTCAGCGACACGTAGAACTTGGGTGCTATAGCCCATTTCGTTGTCATACCATAGGTACATCACGGCACGGTTGTCTTGCGCAAGCGTAGATTTGGCGTCCCAAATCGCCACTTTTTCGCAGCCCACAAAGTCGGTAGAAACCGCTTCATCCGAATCTGAATAAGCAATTTGCGCTTGCCATTGTTCGCTCTCAGTGGCTTCTTTGATAAAGGCATTGAGTTCATCGCTTGAATTGACCGGGTTTTTGAAATTCAAATTCAAAATCGCAAGGCTCACGTTTGGCGTTGGTACACGTACCGAGCTACCTGACAATTTGCCTTTTAGTTCTGGAATCGCTTTACTGACCGCTTTGGCAGCGCCTGTGCTAGTCATCACCATATTTAAGGTTGCAGCACGCCCACGACGCTCGGCTTTATGGTGGTTATCGACCAAGTTTTGGTCATTGGTGAACGCATGGATGGTTTCCATGTGACCGTTTTCAATGCCGTATTTATCGTTTAAGAGTTTGAGCGTAGGGGTAATCGCATTGGTGGTACAGCTTGCCGCTGACACGATGGTATCACTGCCGATGGTGTCATCATTGACATTATAAACGATGTTTTTGATATCACCCGACGCTGGCGCAGTCAATAGCACTTTTTTGGCACCTTTTGACTGTAAATGCTTGCCAAGACCTGCTTCATCTTTCCATTTACCGGTGTTGTCAATGATTAAGGCATTGTCGATACCATAAGACGTGTAGTCGATTTCGCTTGGGTCAGAAGCATAAATGACTTTGATGAAACGACCGTTGGCGATGATACCGCTGTTTGCTTTATCCACTACCACTGAGCCATCAAACCAGCCATGTACCGAGTCACGCTCAAGCAAGCTTGCACGTTTTTCCAAATCTGCTTCACCGGCTGGACGAACGACGATGGCTTTTAATTGTAAGCCTTTGTCTGAGGCAGGACGGCTCATCAGCAAACGAGCTAAAATACGACCGATACGACCAAAACCGTACAACACGACATCTGTCGCAGGCACTTCGTCACCGCTAGTAAAGCTGTCAGCTTGTTTACCTGCTTTGAGCGCTTGACCCAAGTCCACCGTGGTATGGCTTAGATTTTGGTCGTTTAACGCGGTGGCGAAAGCGAGTGTATCAGCGATGTTAAGGGCGTTTTTGTCATGATGAGCGATGATATCAACAAGGTTTAGCGCAATGCGGTTGCCAAAAAACAGCACATCGACGCCTTTATTGGCTAGGGTATTTAGCTCAACTAGTAACTGAACCGCTTGGGCTTCTTGATTTTTGCGAGTGGTGAGGTGGTCTTGGTAGAGATTGGCAGACATAGTATGACCTTTTTTTGTGAAGGAAAAATAAAATCTGTGAAAAATGCAGCAAAAATAAACGCCTAGATTGTAACGGAATTTAGGCGTTTTAGCAATTTTAAAGCAGGGTGTTTCAACTACCTAGCTTATCGGCTGTTTTGTACGGTTTTTTGCAATTTACTGACATCGTAGCCTTGAGATTTTGCGGTAGCGACCATTGTTTGATAAGTGTCTTCATCCATCGTGGGCGTACGTGACAAAATCCACAAGTATTTTTGGTTTGGCGTACCCACCAACGCATGATTATAATTGGGGTCTAAAGCAAGTACCCAATAGTCGGCTTTACCCACAGGCAACCAACGCAATCCTTGCGGCAAGAAAGTAACTTTAAGTTTACTGCCACTATCGCCATTTTTGGTGGCTTCACCAATGCTTTGCATGGGTTTGCCGTCTTTGCCCATACACTGGTTATTAACTTCCACCTTGCCTGTCGGTTGTAGGGTATAAGTGGCGGTGACATCACTGGCACAGTTACGCTGAAAAAACATCGGCAAACGGGCGATTTCGTACCATTTGCCCGCATAACGGTTTAAATCAACGCTTTGCACCGCCTGAGCTTTACCAATGCCTGTGGACTTGGCGGTGGTTTCGGTTGAGGTGTTTTTGGTGGGGGTGGTGGTGGAGCAAGCACTTATCGCAATTAATGTACCTGCAATACCTGCCACTGCTAACGTTTTTTTATTCATCAGTTTCATTGTGTATGTCACCTTAGTTGGTCATTGTGATTGGTGATTCTAGATTGGTGGTTTTATTAGTCATTACACTACTCATTTTAGCCTAAAATAAACGCTCAAACGGTGACTATTGGGGCACTTTTTGTCAGCCAGTTGTTACAGTGAATGCGCTATTGTCAACCTGTTGGCTAGTTTTTATACCTTGTCGACCAATAACCGAATACCCGCGATTCCCATCGCCCCATGCTCATAGGCGGTGGCTAAATCTGCCTGCTCCAACCCGCCCAGCGCAAATACCGGTACATCACTAAGCTTTGCTAATTCACCGAACGCTTGCCAGCCCATGCCCCCATTTTGAAAGGTTTCTGGGTGTGTCGGTGTGGCTTTCACCGGGGATAAAAAACAGCCCATTACAGTATGCGAGGTTGCCAAGGTATTTAATCTGCTTAGGCTATGTTGGTCATGGCAACTGGCAAAATAGCGATAATTTTTTGATAAACTTGAGAAATCAAGCGTGACGAGTTGTTGGTGATTCAAATGCACCATGCCGTTTTTTAACCACGCATCTAAACGCTTAAATAAGCGCTCAGGTAAGCACTTAAATAAGCACGCTAGTGTTGCATATTGAATAATCGGGGTGATATCCGCCCTTATCGTGAGCAAGCCATCAATCATAGCGGTGGCATTTTCATGGCTGGTTTGCGGGCGAAGATAACAATGGGCACTTTGGGGTAGTTTTTGGCTATAAAAATCAACCCACTTATCCACACCAACGAAGTAATCTAAAGGCTGCGTGATATAAATTGCATTGGGCAATCTTAACCACTGTAAAATGCGGGCATTGGCATCGGGCAAGGGGTAGTGATTGGCAAACAAGTCTGACTGGTGCGCCCATGTGACGGCTTGACCTTCCTTGCCATTACCCTGTTGTAACCCATCAAACTGCGCTTGGCTCACTTGAATTTTAAAAACGTGCAATGCCACGGTTTTATCAGCATAATCATGGCGTATCACCCCCATTTTGACTGCGGTATTTTGCGCGATATCCAAACCAATCTCTTCATGGACTTCACGGATTAACCCTTGTGTTGGGGTTTCATCTGGCTCAATTTTTCCCCCGACAAACTCATAGCGATTGCCTTGGTGTTGACTGGCATGGCGAAATCCCAGTAGATATTGATTGTTAAAATGTATCACCGCGACTGCCACATTGACGACTTTTGACATATTTTTCTCAAACTATTGATTGTTACCCATTATAAAGCATTAAATTTGATGAAAAAGTGAAAAAAGTCACTTGACGACCCATAAAATATAAATGATAATCATTATCAATTAAAAACACTATTCGCCCATCTTACAGAGAAAAGGAGTATCCCATGCTACACTTATTAAATCGCGCCAATCTTATCCAACAAAGTTCCTTGCCTACGCTATATTCCAATCATTTATTTGCGCTGACCAAAGAGATTCGCATTCAGCATGACGGCGAAGAATACCGTCTTCGATTGACCCGTAATAACCGGCTAATACTCACCAAATAGTGACTTAGCAAATAGCCCCCGTGAAATAGCTAATAAAAAAGCCAATCTTCCTCAGAGTGGCTTTTTTAGAGGGCTAAGTTGATAGTCTCTGTTGCCAGTCACCGTGCCCAGTGACAGGCAACAATCACCTGAATTAACCCATGCGAATAGCCCCGTCCAAACGAATAACGTCGCCATTAAGATAGCTATTTTCGATGATGTGTACCACCAATTTAGCAAATTCTTCTGGGTTGCCCAAACGTTTGGGAAAAGGCACGGCTTGCTCAAGACTGGTACGGGCAGCTTCTGGCAGGCTTGCCATCATCGGTGTACCGAACACCCCTGGGGCGATGGTCATGATACGTATTTGATGGCGCTGCAGCTCACGCGCGAGTGGTAAGGTTAAGCCCACCACGCCTGCTTTAGATGACGAGTAACTGCCTTGCCCGACTTGACCATCGAATGCGGCAATTGAAGCGGTGTTGATAATCACACCTTTATCTTCGTTGCTGTCTGCAGTATTTTTTGCCATCGCAGCCGCCGCTAGTCGCGCCACATTGAAAGTACCGATGAGGTTAATCTGGATACCACGGGCAAAGGTGGTTAAATCGGTTGGATTGCCTTCTTTGTCCAGTAATTTTTGCACCACCACGATACCAGCACAGTTGATTGACCCTGATAATTTACCAAATTTGGTCACACCCGCCTCAATCGCATTTTTGACATCCGCTTCGCTGGTGATGTCACATTTTGCAAAAATCACGTTGTCGCCCAATTCAGCCACTAATTTCTCACCGGCTTGTTGGTTCAAATCGGCGATGATGACATTTGCGCCATGTGCCACCAAATAACGGGTTGTCGCTTCACCTAGACCTGACGCGCCGCCTGTGACCAAAAATGTATTATTTTTTACTTGCATTGTTTTTCCGTTAACCTGTTATTTTTTGTTGATAAAAAAAGCCTAGCTAATACTAGATACTCTTTTGCATAGGGATAAAATTTTTGTTACTGCGCCACGCTCATGCTACGCAGCATAAAACGTTGCACTTTACCGCTTGGGGTCTTTGGTAGGGCATCGATAAACTCAACGATACGTGGATACGCATGGGCAGATAACCGTGCATGCACCAAGCTTTGGATGTCTTTGGCTAACTCGTCATTACCTGTATAGCCGTCTTTGAGTACAACATAAGATTTGATGATGTGGCCGCGTATGTCATCTGGCACGCCAATCGCCGCGGTCTCGGCTACCGACGGGTGTTCCATTACCGTATTCTCGACATCTGTAGGACCCACGCGATACCCTGCGGTGGTAATAATATCGTCATCACGCCCGACAAACCAAAAAGTGCCATCATCATGCTGTTCGACCATATCGCCCGTCAGATAATAGCCATTTTCAAACGGATTTTTTTCGTTCCACGTATAGCCTTGGAAAAATAAGGATGGCGAGTTTGCCACATCAACGGCTAGTTGACCTTGGACGCCTGCGCCTAGTTCATTAAAGTTTTCATCGAGTACCGCCAAGCGATAACCTGGCAATGGCATACCCATTGAACCAATTGGCTGATCATGGGTTAACTTATGATGACAGCAGCACGCCATCCCCAATTCGGTTTGTCCATAATGGTCAAGAATAGATGCACCAAGATGGTCAGTGATCCACGTCACCACTTCAGTATTTAACGTCTCACCCGCTGAGCTAATACGCGTCAATAGCGGTAACTCATCAGCTTTGTTGTCAAAAACACCGCTTGATTTCATCATACGAAATGCAGTGGGTGATGAGGCTAAATTAGTGATTTTATGGTTTTTGATAAAATCTAATGTATGCTTGGCATCAAACCCTGACTCATTAAAGTGGGTAGTAGCACCGACTAGCAAAGGTCCTGTAATGGCATAATACAAGCCATAGGCCCAACCTGGGTCAGCCATGTTCCAAAACTGGTCATCATCGCTTAGACCCACTGCATGTACCATGTACAAATAAAATGCGGTTAGCGCTTTAAGTGGTACTGCCACACCTTTTGATTTGCCCACGGTACCTGAAGTAAACATTTGCAAAAAAGGATCTTCCCCTGTTAGCATCACAGGTTCAAAGTCTTCGCTTTGCGCTGCCATTAAGCTATCAAAATGCCAATCGCCATATTGTTTGGCGGCTTGCTCGCTGCCCACCATCACCATGTTTGGTAGTGGGTTTATGTCATTGAATTTTTCACGGTTATGGCTGTCGGTGAAAACCACTTTGGTAGCGGCTTTTTCAAGGCGGTATTCAATCGCTTCGACACCAAATGCGGTAAACAATGGCTGATATACCGCACCAATGCGCCACGCACCCACAATCACTGCTAATAAAGTCGGTGTACGTGACAGCATGGTTGATACCCGATCGCCTTTTTCCACCCCCAAAGAAGTCAGCAGATTTGCCATTTTACCGCTTAGTTTATCGAGCTGTGCGTAAGTGATTTTATGGATATTGCCTTGGGTATCTTCATGCACTAGCGCGACTTTATTTGCCTTATCAGACTGGGCATGACGACCCACACATTCTACATAGGCGTTGATACCATTGATGCGGCAACCTTGCAGGATTTGCTGTTCAAGTTCGTCGATATTGAATTGGTCAATGTAGCTTTGATATCGGTAGCTTTGATAGTGGTAGCTTTGATAATCAGGATGGGTAGATTGCGGGGTTTGGGTGTCAAGATTGTCCATGATTGGCTCCTAATGTCGTCCATGAGATAGGAATAAAGCCAGTGTTAACGGTCACCAACTGGCTTAAAATAACGCTGACTTAAAATAAATCTGGCTTGAAATAAATTTGAGCTGATATAACCAGTTTTTTGACGATGGGCTCGCAACTATCACTGATTTACACTCACGCTGATTTACTTGTATCAAGTCAAGCTAACAAATTCCTTTTGTCAGCTTATGATGCCTAAAATTTTGGACAATTTCAAGTATTATGATATGAATTGTATCGTTTTAAAAATTTTACTGTTAACCAATAAACTTAAAAAAGTGCTCTTTATAGTGGCGCAGTTCACGAATTGAATCACGGATATCATCAAGTGCCAAATGACTTCCTTTTTTCTCAAAGCTTGACAAAATATCGGGGCGCCAGCGATAAGCCAGCTCTTTGACCGTTGACACATCTAAATTGCGGTAATGAAAAAACCGCTCAAGCGTCGGCATTTGCCGTGCCAAAAACCGTCTGTCTTGGCAAATCGAATTGCCACACATCGGTGAGCGTCCTGATTCGACATATTTACTCAAAAATGCAATGGTTTCGGTTTCTGCTTGAGCCATCGTCACGTTACTACGGCGAATACGGTCAATTAGTCCCGATTGCCCATGTTGGCGCGTGTTCCAATCATCCATGCTGTTGAGCACAATGTCAGGCGTATGGATGGCAAACACAGGACCTTCGGCTAAGATATTGAGTTCACTGTCAGTCACTATCGTCGCTATCTCGATGATGGTATCGTTGAGGGTATCTAGACCTGTCATCTCAAGGTCAATCCAAATCAGATGTTTTTTATCAACCGCCATACTGTTGCCTTTTCATACTCTTTAACAAATAATCCGCCATCTTAGCAGATTTTACAGGTAAAATATCGGTTTTGTTGGCGATTGCTCAGGCGTGCTCATGTAGCGAGTCTAAAGATATTGCAAAATTTTATAAGGTGTTAGTATGGTAAAAAATCCCCTAGTGGCTGATGTAGTGGATAGCGTATGGCGTTAATCCGTAAACGTAAACTCACTGACCAGCAAACCCGCCGCATCCAAAAACAACAAAAATCCCAGCAAGTGCTGGACGATGCCCAGCTGATGGATGGCATTGTTGTCGCAAACTTCGGCAAGCAGCTCGAAGTCCAAGCCACTAGCCTACCGCAAACCCTGCCTGAAAAACCGATTGTCGCCGCTGACGAGCCAGAACCGTTTTGGCAACCCATCACCCTGCACAGTGTTTGGCGTTGTCACACCCGTACTAACTTGCCACTGATTGCCACTGGGGATAAAGTCCGCTTTGTCGCTGACCCAAATACAGGACTTGGACGCATTGAAGCGATTTATGATAGACAAAGCATCATCAACCGCCCCGACCGTTACCACAAGCTCAAACCCATCGCCGCCAATGTTGATATTTTAGCAGTCGTATTTGCCCCACTGCCGCTACCGTCTGCCCAGCTGATTGATCGGTATTTGGTGGCTTGCCATCACTCAGACATCACGCCATTGCTGATTTTAAATAAAGCCGATTTGTTGGCAGATGGCAGTCATAGCGAGGTGACAGAGCTACTAACAGCCTATCAACAGCTTGGCTATGCCACCTTGGTGACCCAATCGAATGGTGAGTTAACTGAGCTAAAAAACACCGTTGCCGGCAAGAACGTGATTTTTGCCGGTCAATCAGGGGTTGGCAAGAGCAGCTTGGTCAACCAGTTATTGCCTGCTGCAGGACAATCAGTCAATGAAATTTCAACCATTTCACAGTTGGGTCAGCATACCACTACCACCAGTCGATTTTTAGCGTTTGACTCGATGGCGCTCAGCAAAGGCGCCATTATTGATACACCCGGTATTCGCGAATATGGGCTTTGGCATTTGACCCCTGATGATATTTTGCAAGGCTTTATCGAGCTTGCGCCGCTCGCCCCCTACTGCCGTTTTCGCGATTGCAAACACACCGAGTCCACGCCCAATTGTGCGATGTGGCAGGCGGTGACAGACGGGCAAGTGCTAGCAAGGCGGGTGGATAATTTGGTGCTATTGCAACAAGAAGCGGCCTCGCAGGATTTTTAAGCTTGCGATTTTAGACTAAATAGTAGACCAAATAGTAGACTAAATAAAAGTTTCTTAAAATTGACAACTACCGTTATAATACAGTCAATTTTTTATGGGCAATCAAACGATAATTTTGACGACATGCCCCTGTGGAGGATATCTTGGAACGTTGGTTTGAGTTTATGGGTCATCACCCATTTTTATTTGGCACCATGTTTGTGCTAATTGTGCTATTTTTTATGCTTGAGAACAAACGTGGCGGCAAAAAAATCAATCCAAATGCAGTGGGCTTAATGGTTAACAACCAAAACGCTCAGCTGATTGATATCCGTCCACGAAAAGATTTTGAAAAAGGCTATATCAAAGGCAGCCGCAATATCCCGTTTACTGAGCTAAAAGATCACGTTGACGCACTTCGCAGTGCTGACCATCCTATTATCATCGTTTGCCAAATGGGTATGACGGCGGGTACTGCAGTGGCAATGATTGGTAACGACAACGTTTATCGTCTCGATGGTGGTATTACCAATTGGCAAGCCGCAGGTTTACCTTTAGTGGTAGAAAAAACCGTGCCCGGCAAAACCAAATAAGACTGGTTGGCTGTTCACAATTTGAAATTTAAATCGCCAAGCCCCATAACCATCAATAACGCTTTATTATCTCATCGGTATTTGATAATAAGCTTTTAACCTAATTTAAAAAATCCAGAAATAAGGAGATTGTTATGGCTATGGTGAAAATTTATACCACACCGACTTGCCCCTACTGTATGCAAGCTAAAATGCTATTAAAAAACAAAGGCCAAGCATTTGAAGAAGTCAACATGTATGATGTGACCACAGAAGAACGTCAGGCATTGGCGCAAAAAACCAATAACTACCGCACCGTACCGCAAATTTTTATTGGCGATAATTTCATTGGTGGTTATGACCAACTCGCTGGTCTTGAGCGTCAAGGCAAACTTGATGGTCTATTAGCGGATTAACCGTTAACAGATTAAAAAACTTTACTAGATAAATAACCCCCATTATAAATACAGTTGATAGTTTTTAGACTAGTTTTTAGAAAAAGTTAAAGCTGTCATATTGTTATAATTTCCGTAAAAACAGTTAATTGAGGACACTACCATGGCAGACGAACAAAACTTACCACAACTGGCGCTAGAACGTATCTATGTTAAAGATATGTCATTAGAAGTACCGGGTGCAGATGTATTTACCCGTGAATGGCAACCAGAGCTTGATATCAACCTATCAAGTGCCGCTGAAAAATTGGACGATGACCACTACCAAGTGATATTAACCGTTAATGTGACTGCCAATAACGGTGGTGAAACCGCATTTATCGCAGAAGTACACCAAGCGGGCATCTTTATGTTGCAAAATATCCCTGAAGAACAATTGGGAGCAATTTTAGGTGCGTATTGTCCAAACGTATTGTTCCCTTATGCCCGTGAAGTGGTCAGTGACATTGTGACCCGTGGTAGCTTCCCACAATTGTTACTTGCGCCAGTCAATTTTGACCAAGCCTATCAACAAACGCTTGAGCAAGGTAACTAATTTTTTTAAAGTTAACTATTTTAAAGCTAACTAATTTTTCAGTACCAAAAATTAAGAGCAGGATAACCCCTGCTCTTTTTTTATGTATATTTAAGGTAAATCGTTAGGACTTGGTGCGTGATTCGGTGAGGCTTGCCAATGACATAACGCTGCTTCAAATACCGCATGATCAACCCCAATTGCCTCTGCTGTTTGTACCGCTAAACGCTCTAACTGAGGGTCTGTGGTGTAATGGCCAAATAGCAATTTTGCGCCACGTTTGGGGCCTGTGGCTTTAGTCAAATAGCAGTGATCGGCTTTGATGGCTAAAATTTTAAGATAGCCCAGTAACGATAAAAACTCAAATTTGGCTAATCGTCCAAATCGATAGATGTTTAGGGTTTTATATAAGTGGGCAAAGCGTTGTTCAGCGCTCAAATCTTGTTGCATCTCTTCATTGGTTAAATTTGCTACCCCACCTATATCAGCAAGCCAATGCCCATAACTATCCACTACTTGGGGCAGCTGTTTGATTGACTCATATTTGCGATGTTTACCGAATTTAAAGCTTATGTAATGGCTTTGACACTCACGAACCCACTCTACGACTACTTGAGGGTTGGCGGTCATAGTTGCCCAACTCAGTAAGGGTTTACTAGGTTCGTCAGCACCACTAAAATTGCCATACAATAGGCGTAAATATTGCCATTGAGATTGACGGTTGCCCTGTAGCTGTGGGCTATCACCGACATGAATGAGTAAAAAAGCCAACCAAAGCGACTCGGCGATATCGATATTTTGCCAATATAATATGGCTTTGACAGGGTCAAAAAACGCGCTATTGGGATTGGCTCGCTGCGTTGACCAATAAGTGGGGGTAACTGGTGTACGCTTGGCTAACGCGGTCAAATACTGTGCTTGCCTTTCGCTAGCGACCAAATGATTGGCAAAAGCGGTCAATTGCCGCTGTGACGGCTGGCTAAAAGCATGGGTGCTTTGCTGATAATCCTGCAGCGCTTGATAAAGTTGTGTCGCTCGTTCAAGGTGTGTGATAATCATAGGGTTTTCCAATCCCAACCAATTGGGCTCATATGGATTAAAGCATGAATGATTAAAACGACAAACCGATTAATCAAATAGCCATAGGTAGCAAATGATGTTGAATCAAGCAGCGATGAGCGAAGTATCCAATCCGTGCCGCGTGGCGTGTGTCACAGGTGGCGCCAAACGAATTGGTCGGGCGCTTGTGCTGGCACTGCACCAAGCCAATTATAATATCATCATCCATTACCACACCAGCGAATCAGAAGCCATGGAACTTGTTGATTACTGTAATGCCATTCGCCCACAGTCAGCAAAAAGCGTGCAAGGGGATTTAGAGGATTTTGAAACGTTGCCACAGTTAGCTTGGCGAATAATCAACAGTTTTGGTCGATTGGATTGTCTGGTTCATAATGCCTCACGATTTTACCCGACGCCCTTTGGTCAAATCTCTCAGCAAGACTGGCAAAATTTATTTTTGACCAATGCGCAAACCCCGTTATTTATCAGCCAGTATTTACATCCTTATCTGAAAAAATCGCAAGGCTGTATTATCAGCATTTTGGACATTCACGCCAATGGCAAGCCATTTGGGGGTTATACAGTCTATAACATGGCAAAAGCCGCGCACCAAATGATGGTGCAGTCGCTAGCAATCGAACTAGCGCCCGATATCCGCGTCAATGGTATCGCGCCGGGTATTAACATTTTACCCATAGAAGGCACTGAGCAAGCGCTCACCGCCCAAACGATTGAAAAAATCTGCCATGCCGTACCGTTAAAAAGAATTGGCACACCGCAAGATATCGCGCAAGTGGCGGTATTTTTGGCAGCTGCCCCGTATATCACAGGGCAGATTATTGCAGTGGATGGCGGGCGTGGTTTGACCTTAGCGGGTAATGAAAGCAGGCAATGAAATCAGCTAATCACAGCCGGCAGCCAGAGCAAGTAAAGCACCTGCCTAACCGCAACGCAACAAACTTTTGGAATTTTGAATAACGTTTAATGATGTTTTTTCAGTAATTCCATTAATTCTGCTCGAATGTCATCCTCATTGCTGGCACCATTTTGATTAGCACTATCATTATTTTGGTCAAAGTTTTGTGAGGTGGGTAGCTCGGTCAAAGCCTCTTGGGGTTGTCTTTCGCCTAGGGTCACATTGACGCTGCTTTGCGCTTTATTACGCATCACTTGTAGATTGACCACACTGTTGGGTGCTTTACGTGCGACCATTTGAATCAGCGTGTTGGCATCATTGACAGGTTTATTATCCATTGCGGTGATGATATCCCCTTTTTGCAAGCCCGCTTTGGCGGCAGGACCATCACGCATCACGTTCATCACTTCAACGCCCTGCGTGTCATCACCTAGCTTGGTTGGGTCTTTCATCGAACTTTGTAATTCAATCCCAAGCCAGCCGCGGTGCACTTTACCATCTTTAATAATGCCATTCATCACAAGCTTAACAATCTCGGTAGGAATGGCAAACCCAATGCCCATTGAGCCGCCCGAGCGTGAAAAAATCGCGGTGTTGATACCAACAAGCTGACCATAAGCATCGACCAGCGCACCCCCTGAGTTACCGGGATTGATAGCGGCATCGGTTTGGATAAAATCTTCCACCGTGTTGATACCGAGTCCCGTGCGCCCCGTTGCCGAAATAATACCTTGGGTGACGGTTTGACCGACCCCAAACGGATTGCCAATCGCCAACACCACATCGCCCACTTGGGTCGACTGTTCACGAAATCCTAAGGGTTTCAGCCCTGTCAAATCAACCTTAATCACCGCCAAATCACTTTCTACATCGCTACCGATGACTTTTGCTGTTGCTTTGCGGCCATCATTGAGCATCACGATAATGTTATCGGCTTTAGAAATCACATGCGAGTTGGTGACGATATAGCCATCTTGCGAAATAATGACACCCGAGCCTAAATTGGTATTATCGCTCTCGCCATTGGGGATACCGTGATATTCAAAATAGCGGCGCATCATCGGGTCATTCATATAGGGATGCTCCTCGATTTTTTGCGTGGTATAGATATTGACGACTGACTGGGCAGCGACAGCGACAGCATTGTGATAAGATGCCACCGCAGCATTTGGATTGTCACCGAGTTTTTTGGTATCGACAGGCTCAGATTTCGGCGGCTGCCAACCGGGCTGACTGGCTACCACTGCTTGATTTTTTTGCCAAGGCAGCTGTGGCTTGGTCATCATCCACAAACCCGCCAACAGCACTAGCAGTAACAAAATCCAGGGTAGTATTAGAGTAAATTTGTTAGGTTTACGATAAGTAGGCGGCAAAACAGGTGGGGTTTCCAAAGGCTTGTCTGAACGGGGGTCTGTCATAGTCAACGTTTCTCAACGATAGGTCAGAAAATAGACGGGTTTGAGCGAAAAATACAGTTTAGTCTAACACTGATTATTTGGTGAGTTGAGCCGATTTTTTATTAGTTTTGTTTCAAAAGATATCTTTGATATTACTGTATTCAATGATAGCTAGCTTGGATGATGGCTCGATTATCATAAAAAAACCGCAGTCACCATAATGACTGCGGTTTTGAAAGCTATCGCTGTATTGATATTTTTTAGACGTCTTTGCGGCGCATATGCGGAAACAAAATCACATCACGAATACTCGGTGCATTGGTAAATAACATCACCAAACGGTCAATACCGATGCCCTCGCCTGCAGTCGGTGGCAAGCCATAGGACAATGCTTCGATAAACTCTGCATCATAATGCATCGCTTCATCATCGCCTGCGTCTTTCTCAGCCACTTGTTGTTTAAACCGCTCGGCTTGGTCGATTGGGTCATTGAGTTCGCTAAAGCCGTTGGCAATTTCACGCCCGCCGATAAACAGCTCAAAACGGTCAGTAATTTCGCTATTGTCATCGTTACGGCGTGCTAGTGGTGAAGTTTCAGCAGGATATTCTGTGACGAAGGTTGGTTGGCGCAGTTTGGTTTCGGCGGTTTCTTCAAAGATGATGGTTTGCAGTTTGCCAATCCCAAAGATGTCTTTAACGTCCTGTTTGAGTACGTTTTTGGCATAATCCGCTAGATAATCACGGTCTGCGATTTTGCTCATGTCAAAATTATCCGCGTATTTTTCAATCGCTTTGGTCATTGGCAAGCGTTCAAATGGTGCTTTGAAACTAATTGCTTCACCTTGATAATCAATCTCCGTGGTACCTAAAATATCGTTTGCCAGTTTTTCAAACATATTTTCAGTCAGTTTCATCAAATCTTCATAATCGGCATAGGCTTGATAAAACTCAATCATGGTAAATTCTGGGTTATGACGCGCCGATACTCCTTCGTTACGAAAATTACGGTTAATCTCAAACACCCGCTCAAAACCACCGACGACTAGACGTTTTAAGTACAATTCTGGCGCAATGCGTAAAAAAAGCGGCATATCAAGCGCATTGTGATGGGTGACAAATGGACGAGCCACCGCACCGCCTGGAATGACGTGCATCATCGGGGTTTCGACTTCCATGTAACGCTCATTTAGCATATACTCACGAATACCAGCAATGACTTTACTACGGATAATAAAGGCGTTACGGCTGTCTTCATTGGTCATCAGGTCAAGGTGACGGCTACGATAGCGAGCCTCCGTATCGCTTAACCCATGGAATTTGTCTGGCAGTGGACGTAGTGATTTGGTTAATAACTGTACTTCAGTGGCATGCACAGATAATTCACCGGTGTTGGTACGAAATACATAACCTGTCACACCAATAATGTCACCGATATCCCATGTTTTAAAATCATTATAAATCTCTTCGCCCAAGTCGTTTTTACTGACATAGGCTTGGATACGACCTGTCATGTCTGCAATGGTCACAAAGCTGGCTTTACCCATCACCCGTTTAAGCATGATACGACCGGCGACAGTCACCATGACTTTATCG
This sequence comes from Moraxella sp. 179-F 1C4 NHS, assembly GCF_045370505.1. Taxonomy (NCBI): domain Bacteria; kingdom Pseudomonadati; phylum Pseudomonadota; class Gammaproteobacteria; order Moraxellales; family Moraxellaceae; genus Moraxella; species Moraxella sp. 179-F 1C4 NHS. The sequence continues at coordinate 129,999 of NZ_JBIQEC010000003.1, forward strand.
CTGTTTGCCAATGCTTCTTTGTCTTTATCGGCAAATTGCTGCTGCAAGTCTTGGGCATATTCTTTGCGTTTGAATTGGTTTGGGTAAGGATTCTTGCCAGCTTGTTTGATTAAATCAAGTTTGCTGTGACGTTGTTTGATAAGTTCGTTGACGTCTTCGGCTGGATGTTCGTTTTCGGAAGTTTGCGATTGGTTTGACATGATATTACCTTTTATTTAAAAACTAAACAATTTTAATAATTTGTCAGCTAAGGATGTGCCTTTATCATCTTGAATCGACACGTCTAAATCCACTGACCAAACGGTGAAATAGCCATACTGCCCTTTTTTGGTTTCACCGCCTGCTTGTTTACCTTTTTCCGTTAAGAAAATATTTTTACCTTTGGTTTCGATATACCCTAATTGCTCTAATTTTTCGCTTAACTCACTCGACTTTATACCGAGCTTATCGGCAAGTTTACTGATAGTTAATTTGTCAAAATTGCGTGGTTTTTTTGGCTCACTTGCCAGCTCGTTTTTCGGCGACTCGCTTGGCTGAATTTCGACTTTTTTGGGTTCTACTTTATCGGCAGATACTTTGATTTCTTCACTAATACGAATAATACGCTGCGCTTCTTCATATGCATCGCTATATAGCTGAGTATCTGCATCACGAGCGATCAAAATGCCCATTTCATTATTATTGATTTGGCTAAATTCATATAAATTTAAACTTGTGATAATGCATTCATTCTCGTTCATGTAGCATTTGGCATGCAAATTTTTGCAAAAACTGGTTCGAATGAACGTTAAATTTTTGAGCCAATTAATCTCTTCGGGCTGTAAATCACTTTTACCATATACAATGCGAATATCAATTTTTAGGCGATTTTTGTCTTCGAGTAATTCTTTAACTCGTTCATTGAGCTTTAGATAAGGGCTAATTAAAATAAGGCGGTCAGAAGCCTTCTTTATCATTTCTTCAAGATGATATGTCGTGCCACTGGTATTTAAAAATTTTGCCATCTTATTCTTCCCCACTCACCGATGCCATCAAATCGGCTTGGTGTTCACGCAGTAGGCTGTCAAGTAACTCATCTAAGTCACCCTGCATAATGGCATCGAGTTTGTACAAGGTTAAATTAATACGGTGGTCGGTCATTCGCCCTTGGGGAAAATTATAAGTGCGAATGCGCTCCGAGCGGTCACCACTACCGACCAAATTGCGACGCATATCACTTGACGCATCGATTTGTTTTTGCACTTTTTCTTGCTGAATTTTGGATACCAGCATTTTCATGGCTTTGTCACGGTTGGCGTGTTGGCTACGCTCTTGCTGACACTCGACCACCGTGCCTGTTGGAATATGGGTAATACGCACTGCGGAGTCGGTTTTATTGATATGCTGACCACCTGCCCCACTGGCACGATAAGTATCGATGCGCAAGTCAGCAGGGTTGATATCGACGGTATCATCAATTTCAATCTCTGGCATCACCGCGACCGTGCAAGCCGAAGTATGCACCCGTCCTTGGCTTTCAGTCTCTGGCACCCGTTGCACCCGGTGTGCGCCCGACTCAAATTTTAAGCGACCATACACACCCGTGCCCGATACACGGCTGATGATTTCTTTATAGCCGCCATGCTCACCTTCGTTCTCAGACAATACTTCCACTGTCCAACCTTGGGTTGCCGCATAACGCTCATACATACGGAACAAATCCCCGCTAAAAATCGCCGCTTCATCGCCGCCCGTCCCTGCTCGAATCTCTAAGAAGGCAGGCACTTTATCATTCGGGTCTTTAGGCAGCATCATCACATTGAGCACGTCTTCAAGCTCATTGATGGTATCTTTGGCGGCTTGGATTTCTTCTTGCGCCATTTCTTTCATGTCGCCATCGCCAGTTGAATCTGACAACATTTCTTCAGCGGTTGCCAAATCTTCTTCCGCTTGGCGGTATTTGCCCCAGACATCGACCAATGCGGATAAATCACTGTGCTCAACCGATAATTCACGGAATTTTTTGTTGTCATTCATGGTTTCTGGCTCAGACAGCATGGCGGTGACTTCTTCGAAACGGTCAGACATTTGGTCAAGGCGAAAACGTAAAGATTCTTTCATAATGATGGCTTAAAAGTTTTGGCTTAATTTAGGGCTTAAAAGTTTTGGCGCAATGTGCGCTTAAAAATAGAAAATGGCAAAATAATCGGATATTTTGCCACATTTTGGGGGGATTTGCATGGGTTTCGTGAGAGACAACAAAAAGCTTAGACTTTTTTGACCAACACACCCCCAATTGAGTAACCTGCGCCAAATGAGCAAATCACACCCAAATCACCTGACTGCATATTTTCTTGGTGCTTGTGAAACACAATCATAGGGCTGGCTGAGCTAGTATTGGCATATTCTGCTAGCACCATAGGCGCAATCGATTTATCTGCTTCTTTGCCCAACACGGTGCGTAAAATCAAATCAATCATGTTGGCATTGGCTTGGTGTAGCCACATTTTTTTGAGTTGTTGTGGCTCAACGTGGTTTTTATGGAGCAGTTCAAGGATTAAATTGGACACGGCAGGGCACACTTCACGAAATACTTTGCGACCTTCTTGCAAGAACAATTTGTCAGTCACAGGTGCGTCGATATCAGGATACATCGGCGTGCCAGCGGCTAAGAATTCACTGCGATCCAAAAAGCCGTATTCATTTTTAATATTGGTTGAAAACTGGGTAAACAGATGACTATCTAAAATTTCATAGCCTTTAGGTGTAGCGAGCTCTTCGATAATCGTCGCCGTTGCCACATCCCCAAAGATAAAGTGGCTGTCACGGTTGCGCCAGTTGAGGTGCGCTGAGGTGATTTCGATATTGACCATGGCGACACGTTTGGCAGTGCCAGCTTTAATCAGACCAACCGCTTGGGCGATACCAAAGGTTGCTGCGCTACAGGCGACGTTCATATCAAAGCCAAAACCCCCTTGCATACCAATATATTGTTGGATTTCAATGGCGATGGCAGGATACACGCGTTGGAAGTTTGAACAAGCAACAATAATACCGTCTAAGTCTTTACCTTGTAAACCTGCATTGTCCAGGGCTTGTTTTAGCGCATCTAGACCCATTTCCGCCATGATGGACATCTCTTCGCCAAGCTTGCGATAAGGAATCACAGGCGCCATGATATCTGGGTTTAAAATTCCGTCTTTTTCCATCACATAGCGGGATTTGATACCTGAGGCTTTTTCGATAAATTCGGCCGTCGAATGCACAAGTGCCGTCTTCTCACCACGGGCGATGGCATCGGCATTTTTTGCATTATAGTTATCAACGTATTGGTTAAAAGTAGCGACCAACTCTTCGTTACTGATGCTGTAAGGCGGGGTATATAATCCTGTGGCAGTGATACAAATACTCATATTAGGATTCCTTTTCTAAACGTAAAACGGCAAGGTAATCATCTAGCTGTCGTCATCAATAATGATGCTGCGGTGCATGCCATCGGGGATGGTATTGAACAAACAGATGATTAAAAATAGGGGTGTGGCTTATTATGCCTTGAAAATAGCGATAATGCGATAACTATGTTACAAATTATTTCATAGCCTTAAAAATATAGAAAACAAAGTCGAGGGTTTTTTGCGGGCATACACTCCATACTACTATAATCCTGCTATTTCTGATTCAATCCGTACTGCGATAAAGCACTACTTGGTTAAACTGCTTGGCTTCATCCATATCGGGCAAGGTGGTTGTGTTATCCAACGTCGTTACCTTGTGGTAGCGCGGGTGAGCAAAATTTTTGACGCGGCTATCGGCGACCCAAACCTCATGCGCGTATTGTAAGAACACATCTAATAACGGCAGATTGGCTTTGTCATACAGCACATCCGCGACCAACAGCACATCGACCTTATCCATGCCAAATTGCTGTTTTAACTCAAATAAATTATCTAGCAGCTCAACCGTTACCCCATTTAATTGCGCATTGGCTTGGCAGCTAGTTAGACTCACGCTATCAATATCACAGCAAATAACTCGTTTGGCACCCGCCATTTTTGCGGCAATACCAACAATCCCCGACCCTGCGCCAAAATCCATCACCACTTTATTGTGCACTATCTGTGGCTGCTGCAAAATATACTGCGCCAACACTTGCCCTGACGCCCATGCAAACACCCAATATGGACAATTATTCCACAGATTTTCTATCACCGCTGGCGTCAAATCTTCATGACAGAAATCTGGATCAATGAGCCATAAATAAAAAGGTTGATTCGGCTTAGATAATAACGGCACACGTGTCTTGGCAAGATTAGCGTTAGGCAACACTTGCTGCAATGCGGTAATCAGTTGATGAAAAACGGTTGATGAGTCAGAAGTATTTGATGGCATTGAATTTTTATAGCGGGAATTTTTATAAGCGGAAGTTTTAACAACAGTCACGTAAAGATTTCCAGTCATGGTGAAAAAATGAATACAAAAAAAATGTACAAAAAAAGGAAGCTTTAAGCACTCCCTTTTTTAATTCAAACCCATTATTTTGCTGCTGCTTTTTCTGCCGCTTCTACCGTTTGACGGATGAGTGTATTGATGGTCATTGGACCTACGCCACCTGGCACTGGGGTATAACTTGAGGCAATAGCTTCGATACCTGTCAGCTCAATATCACCCACACCACCGCTCGTGCCATCCGCATGGGTACGCGGATGAAACCCTGCATCCACCACCACGGCGCCCGATTTAATCCAATCTTTTTTGATAAGTTCTGGTTTGCCCACAGCACCCACCACGATATCCGCTTGTTTGACCAATTCTGCCAAGTTCTGGGTACGTGAGTGGCAAATGGTCACGGTACAGTTGGCATTTAATAGCATCATCGCCATCGGTTTACCCAAAATCGCGCTACGACCCACGACCACCGCATGCTTACCAGCAAGCTCAACGCCGTTTTTTTCTAATAAATACATAATACCTTGCGGGGTACACGAACCATACGCAGGCTCGCCCATCGCCATATTGCCAAAGCCTAAACAAGTTACGCCATCCACATCTTTTGCCAGCGCAATGGCATCAAAACAGGCACGCTCATCAATTTGGCTGGGCACAGGGTGTTGTAGCAAAATCCCATGCACATCTGGATTGTTGTTAAGCTCGGCAATTTTTGCCAATAACTGCTTGGTTGTAGTGGCTTGTGGCATGGCAACTTTTAAAGAATCCATACCCACACGTTGACAGGCATTGCCTTTCATTTTGACATAAGTTGCGGAGGCAGGGTCATCGCCCACCAAAATCGTTGCCAAAATCGGCGTGCGTCCAGAGTCTTGTTTTAACTTGGCAACCCGCTCGGCAAGTTCAGCTTCCATTTGTTTGGCATACGCTTTGCCATCTAACACTGTCGCAGTCATGGTGGTTCCTCAATCAATAACGAATCGGTCAACAAAAAGTCGGTTAGCAAAAAATTTGCGTTATTTTAACCGATTTTGCGGTGTGATAACATCCATTGAAAATGTTTAACCGCTAAATTAGCGCTCAAATACCCTCTACAATCCTTCATTACATCGCTCAAATGGCTAAAAAAGTCCTTGCACTTTTAAAAATTTTTGCTATCATAGCAAACCTAAATGAAATGGCTGGGTAGCACAGTGGCCATGCATCGGATTGCAAATCCGCGGACGCCGGTTCGATTCCGGCCTCAGCCTCCATTTTCATTTTTCGGTACTATTGTTTTGTTATTATAAGTCAGCGATAAACGCGAAAAAATATCGTAAAAAATTGCTTGCAAAGTTAACAAAACTGATTATAATAGCACCCACTTCTGACACAGACACCACACGACGCCAAGCGTCAGTGCTGTGACTACCCTGCCCGGGTGGTGAAATTGGTAGACACAAGGGATTTAAAATCCCTCGCTCTTACGAGCGTGCCGGTTCAAGTCCGGCCCCGGGCACCATTGATTAAGCCTAAACTTTTACGTTTAGGCTTTTTTGTTGCCGGTTATTTTTTAACTTTTACTTTTTGTCTTTCAAATAATGGTTAGCTGCCTAAGTTAATGGCACCACTCTCATCACTTCTTCAAACGTCGTCACCCCTTCGGCAATCTTTTTTGCCCCTGCCAGTCTTAACGGTTGCAACCCATCTTGATAGGCTTTTTGCGCGATTTGCGACAAGTCAGCGCCTTCGCTAATCAATTTTTTAAGCGCATTACTGAGCACCATGATTTCATACAATCCCACTCGCCCAAGATAGCCAGTGTTACGGCAGTGTTCACAGCCAACGGCATGATTGATGGTATCTGGGGCGGCGGCTTTCCAAGGACTGACTAACGCCTGCCATGTCTGCTGCTCAATGTCATTCATGGGCTTATTGGATTTACAATGTGGGCAAAGGGTACGCACCAAACGCTGTGCCATGATGCCCAAGATGGTCGCTGAGGTTAAAAACGGCGCCACGCCCAAATCATGCAGCCTTGTTAACGAACTGGGTGCATCATTGGTATGTAAAGTCGATAACACCAAGTGCCCAGTCAGCGATGCTTGTACTGCCATTTCTGCGGTTTCGGTATCGCGAATCTCGCCAATCATGATGATATCGGGGTCTTGACGCATCAACGAGCGAATACCGTCAGCAAAGGTCAAATCAATGTTATTTTGAATTTGCATTTGGTTAAATGACGGCTCCACCATCTCAATGGGGTCTTCGATGGTACAGACATTGACTTCTTCTGTCGCCAGTTTTTTGAGGGTACTGTACAGCGTCGTGGTTTTACCCGAGCCTGTCGGACCTGTGACCAAAATAATACCATTGGCTTTACGGGTCATGTCATCCCATTTTTGCAAATCCCGCCCTGTGAGCCCCAACTGTTCAAAAGAGCGCACCAGTACCTCGGGGTCAAATACCCGCATCACCAATTTTTCGCCAAACGCAGTGGGGAGCGTCGATAACCGCAGCTCGGTTTCTTGACCTTTGGGGGTGCGAGTTTTGAGCCGTCCATCTTGCGGTTTACGTTTTTCAGCGACATTGAGTCTGGCTAAAATTTTTATCCGAGCCACTACCGCGGTCATAATCCCAGTCGGCATTTGATAAACCGTATGCAAAATACCATCGATACGAAAACGCACGTTGCTTTTATCTCGGCGCGGCTCTAAGTGAATATCACTGGCACGCTGGTCAAAAGCGTACTGTAATAGCCAATCAACAATTTTGACGATGTGTTGGTCATTGGCATCGGGATTCTCAATATTGGCGGCATTGCCCAGTTGTAATAACGCTTCGACATTGGTGATATCGCCATCCGCGCGTTTTTGCTGATGGTTTGCCCCCGCAATGGCTTTGGTCACTTGATAAAATTCTTGGCGATAGCGGTTGATTTGCTCAGGACTGATTAATACGGTTTTGATTTTTTTGGGCGACACGATATGCGCAATATTGAGCTGCCAATCTTGATAAAATGGCTGGTCAGTGCCGATTTCCACCGTATCTTGGGTGACGGCGACTGGCAAAATGTGCTGCGAGCGCGCATATTCAAATGACATAATTGATGTCACTGAGGGCACATCGGTTTTCAGTGGGTCGATACGTACATAATCAACGCCTGCTTTTTGTGCTAACCAGCGATTGAGCTGGTCAAGACTGAGCGCCATTTGCGTGGTTTTATCGACCAGATGAAAGCCTGCAATCACTTGTAGGGGATGCAAGGTTTTGCGGTTATGGGTCATCACCAAATTATAATCACGTTGGTCAATGATGCCCTCTTTTAGCAGTTCATCAAGACACCAACGGGTATCAATTATCATTGAAAAAGCATTGGAGAGCATAGGTTTTCCAAAACGATTGCGACCATAGAGTAGCAATTAGGGACAATCGGGTTAAAGGATTAAAATTATCATAAAAATGAGTGAAATAAATCACCACACTATCCATCGGTATGGCTGGGCAACCTATATTGACAACATGGTATCAACGATATGGGCAAAAATATAAGGGCGATTACTGGTATAGTCCTTTGCCATCAAATCGGTGCAACCGCAAAAAATACAGCCCAGATAAAATCGTCATGATACCCAATATGATAAAACTGTATGAAAATGCGGTTTGCGTCTGTGCCAGCGAGGCGCGAGCGGGCGTCAGTAAATGTAGCAGCATCGCCCCAAAGCCAATCCCAAAACTAATCGCCAACTGTTGGTTGACCGACAATAAACTATTGCCACTGCTGGTTTGACTTGGGCGAAGCCGTGCGATACTGATGGTGTTCATCGTGCTAAATTGTAGCGAATTACACGCCCCCATAAAAGTCAAAAATGGCACACTTAACCAAATCGGCGTGGTTTGATTGAGTTGTGATAGCAGCATGATATTAACCCCAATCAACAAGGTATTGCCCGCCAATGTTCTACGATAACCAAATCGCTTCACAATACGCGTGACTAGCGGCTTGGTCAACAGTGCGCCCACCGCAATCGGTGCCAACATCCAGCCCGCTTGTGACGGCGAATAGCCCTGCACCACTTGCAGCAGTAGCGGCAGTAGAAAAGGAATCGCACTCATCCCCAAACGGGTCAGCAAATTGCCAACAATGCCCACCCGAAAGGTACGCACTTGAAATAAATCCAAGCCAAATAGCGGTTGTTGTCCATTACGCGATTCTGAGTATTTGGCGTGATAATAATAGCCAATAAGCAGCATAATCGCCAATAAAGCAACCATCACGGGAAAAACCGCTGAAGCCAGATTATCGGCATGAATGTTATTGGCAAACTCGAGCGCAAAGGTAAAGCTTGCCATCGCGCCACCAAACAGCAAAAATCCAAGCAAATCCATGCTGGGATTGCGCTGTAGATAGTTGGGCATCAGTTTCCACCCTGCCCACATCCCCAATGCCCCCATAGGAATATTAATCAAAAAAATCCAATGCCAGCTTGCCAGCTCCACCAAATACCCCCCGACCAAAGGCCCAATCACTGGCGCAATCATCGCAGGCATTACCGCATAATTCATCACCGACAGCATACGTTCTCGCGGATAGCTTTTAATCAGCGTTAACTTGCCCACAGGCATCAGCATCGCACCGCCCAATCCTTGCACCACGCGAGAAAAAATTAGGCTATTGAGCGTTGGTGACACCGCACACATCATCGAGCCTGCCGTAAACACGCCAATCGCCACCATAAAGGTGGTTTTAGTACCATACTTATCGGCAATAAAACCACTAATCGGGGTAAAAATTGCCAAAGTAAGCGCATAGCTAATCACTGTCCACTGCATTGATAACGCAGGCTGATTTAAATCATGCGCCATCGCAGGCAAAGCGGTATTGAGCACCGTTGAGTCTAAAATTTGCATAAACAAAGCGATTGCCACCACGATTGGCAAATATTTGGTTTGCGCGGGGGTTAAGGCAGCTATAGCAAATAGGTCATGCTGTGGCTTTTTGTCTTCGGTAATGATGGAATTTGGCATGGTTAACTTTTAACAATTGCTAAAGGGGCTGTAGTGAAGTGCATGTAATCAAGTAGCTATATAATTGCTTGTAATAAAATCACTAGGGTTAAATGACTAGGATAAATTGGCTATAAGCAAGCAAACTTACGTCACAACGTGGTTCACGATAATTGTTAACTTTCTAATGTTTTGACAGCAAATCCGCTAGTTTTCACTGCTGTGCGCAATTAGGGCAGTCACATAGTGATTTTGTGGTTGGGTGAAGATATTGTCTGTCGTATCATACGCTTGTGTCTCGCCATTTTTCAATACCAGTATCGTTTGACACAATGCCTTAACCACCTGCAAATCATGGCTGATAAAAATATAGCTTAAGCCAAATTTTGCTTGAATATCTCGCAATAACTCGACTATTGCCACTTGGGTGCTGCTATCAAGCGCCGATGTGGGCTCATCGAGTAACAAAATTTTGGGTTTCATCACCAACGCCCGCGCAAGTGCCACCCGCTGACGCTGACCGCCTGAAAGCTCATGCGGATAACGGCTGATAAAATCTCGTGGCAACCGCACCGTGTCTAAGGCTGCTAATACCGCTTTTTCACGCTTCGTTTTTGCCATACCTTGAATAGTTAGCCCTTCTTCAATTATCTCAAACACACTAAACCGTGGATTGATACTGGCATACGGGTCTTGAAATACCATTTGCATATCCGAGCGATACGGCAAAAAGGCTTTATTCGACAACGCTAAAACGTCCGTCATGTGAGCATTGGCTGACAGCAAAATCTGACCTTCCACTTTGGCAGCATTAGCCAATAATTTGATGAGTGCCAAAGCTGTGGTGGTTTTGCCAGAACCCGACTCGCCCACTATACCTAAGGATTGACCTTGTGCAAGGGTCAAGTTTAACCCTTTAACCGCCTCAAACCATTGGGTGGTTTGACCCAATATATTGTTTTTTTGGGGGAAAGCGATGGTTAACTGTTTAACTTCCAAAACGCTGGGTGAATTGTCAATGATGGGTAAACTTTGTCCAAAATCTTGATAAATCAATGAGCGAGTATAATCCTGCTGCGGCTGGTCAAAAATCGCTTGGGTTTGCCCCTGCTCCATGACCTTGCCTTGTTGCATGACGATGAGGTTGTCACTGTAGCGTTTGACAAGGTTTAAATCATGGCTAATCAAAATCATCGCCATGCCCCGCTCGTGTTTTAGCCGATGCAATAACCGCAAAATCTCATGGCGTAAAGTCACATCTAGGGCGGTGGTTGGCTCGTCTGCGATAATAATGTCAGGGTCTTGCGCCAGTGCCATCGCTATCATGATACGCTGTCGTTGCCCACCCGAGAGCTCGTGCGGATAGCGCGCAAGTTTGCTTTCAGGGTTGGCAATATTGACTTGAGTAAGTAGGTCAATGGTACGCTGTCGCCAGTGTTTTTTTGCCACGCCAGCCAGACTTAATGATTCGGCGATTTGTTTGCCCACCGTGTGCAAGGGGTTTAAGGCGGTCATCGGTTCTTGAAAAATCATGCCGATGCGTTTGCCACGGATTTGGCGGAAAATATTTTCGTTTTGCTTTCTGCTTTTGGAATAAGTGCTTAGGCTATCGTCTTCAATGGGTAAAATGATTGGTTTGGGGTTTTGCGTATCACTAACATTATCGCTAACATCAGTTAAAGTGGCTTGTCCTGTGATGCTTAGGCTATTTGGCAGCAGTCCGAGTAAGGCAAGGCTTGAGATGGATTTGCCAGAGCCAGATTCGCCCACAATGGCAAGCGTTTCGCCTGTGTGCAGGGTATAAGATAGGTTATCAACCAGCGTTTGATTGGCGGATTTGATGGTTAGGTTTTTGACTTTGAGTAACTCGCTCATTTATCATTTCCTTGAATGGTCGAACTTTTATCCGTATGCATGAGCGTCCCCGCCACAAAACCTGAACTCATATTTTTATCCTTTTAACTATTTATTAAAATGTGTATAATATCAAATAATTATACACAAAGGCGAAATGATATGCGAACTAACATCATAATAGATGACAATCTAATGCAACAGACCCTACAAGCCACAGGCATTAAAACTAAAAAAGAAGCCGTCGAACAAGGGCTAAAGCTACTCTTGCAAAAAAGCCAACAACAAAAAATCCGTGACTTGCGGGGCAAACTGCATTGGGAAGGCGACTTAGCCGAAATGCGTAAAACAGGTGTTGAAGGGTGAGCTTGCCTATCATCGCTGATACTAGCGTTTGGATAGACTATTTTAACGGTCATTCAACACCTCACACCGATTTTTTGGACACGCAACTTGAGGCAAGTAATGTGGCGATTTTTGATGTGATTTTGATGGAAATCTTGCAAGGTTTTCGCCTTGATACAGACTACAATCAAGCCAAAAATGCCCTTGATAGTTTATTATGTTACGATATTTTAAACCAACAAAATGCGATTAAATACGCTGATTATTACCGCCAATTACGCAAGCAAGGCATTACCATTCGTAAATCCAATGATGTGATGATTGCTAGTTTTTGCGTTGAACATCAATTACCCCTGTTATTTTGCGATAGGGATTTTATTCCGTTTACTCAGCATTTTGGGTTGATTGCTGCATTGAATTTTAGTTAATTCAAGACTGCCTTGGGTCAAACGCATCTCGCAGCGCTTCCCCAATAAAAATCAGCAGCGACAACACAATCGTTAAACTAAAAAACCCAGCCAAAGCGAGCCACGGTGAATCCAAATTATCTTTTCCCTGTGAGATTAGCTCCCCCAAAGACGGCGACCCTGCCGGCAAGCCATAGCCCAAATAATCAAGCGTGGTGAGTGCCGTGATATTCGCCGTCAAAATAAACGGCAACTGCGACAGACTCGACGACATCGCATTGGGCAAAATATGGCGAAACATAATCTTGGCATCTGACACCCCCATCGCCTTTGCCGACCGCACATAATCAAAATTTCTCGCTCGCAAAAACTCAGCACGCACCAGACCAACGAGCCCCATCCAGCCAAAGAGCAGCATTAAGCCAAACAACACAAACACACTGGGGCTAAACAGACTGACCAAAATAATAATCATAAACAGCTGTGGTAAACCGCCCCATACTTCCATCAGCCGCTGACCCACCAAATCTGTCCAGCCGCCAAAATACCCTTGCACCGCCCCCACCGCAATGCCAATAATTGACCCTGCCACCGTCAACGCCAACCCAAATAATAGCGAGACACGCAAGCCATACAATACCCTTGCCAGTACATCTCGACCTTGGTCGTCGGTACCGAGCCAGTTCTCGCTATTTGGCGGCGCAGGAAACGGCACATCGCGACTCACACTTGGCGTTTGGTCAGCAAACGGTATCATAGGCTCAATCATGTAGCCATGTTGGTTGATTAGGTCTTTGACCACAGGGTCTTGGTAATTGGTTTCGGTCTCAAACACCCCGCCAAAGGTGGTTTCGGGGTAAGACTTGACGATGGGAAAATACCAGTGATTTTGGTAATTAACCAGTATCGGCTTGTCATTGGCGATAAGGTTTGCCCCCATGCAGGCAAGGAAAATCAAGCTAAACATGATGAGCGAAAAAAATCCCAACCGATTACGCCGAAAGCGGTGAATGCGGGCTTGCCAAACAGGATGTTTTATCAGCATTAGCGACCCTCAAAATCAATACGGGGATCAATGAGATGATAAGTCACATCACTTATCAACTGCAAAATCAGCCCCATCAAGGTAAAAATAAACAACGTGCCAAAAATCACCGGATAATCGCGCTGCCCAATCGCTTCAAACCCCAGTCGTCCCAAACCATCCAAGTTAAAAATTACTTCAATCAAAAAATTGCCGGTAAAAAATATTCCCACAATCGCCGACGGCAAGCCTGCAATAATAATCATCATCGCATTGCGAAATACATGACCGTATAGCACTTTTTTTTCGCTTAACCCTTTACTGCGAGCCGTCAGCACGTATTGTTTGTTCAATTCTTCCATAAAACTAAACTTGGTCAAATATGCGAGTCCCGCAAATCCGCCAATCGTGCTTGCCGTGATGGGTAATGCCAAATGCCAAAAATAATCTTTGATTTTGCCAAACGTGGAGAGCTTATCAAAATTCTCACTCACCAAGCCTTGCAGCGGAAAAATCTGCCAATAACTCCCCCCTGCCAACATCACCAGTAACACCACCGCCAACACAAACACAGGCACGGCATAACTCACCGCAAGCAGCAACGCGGTGGTTTTATCCATCAGTGAATTATGGCGTTTGGCTTTGGCAATCCCAAGCGGCACAGCGATTAAATAAATCAGTAGCGTACTCCAAAGCCCTAGCGAAATCGACACGGGCATTTTATCCAAAATCAGCTGTGACACAGGTTTGCCTTTAAAAAACGAGGTACCAAAATCGCCCTTGGCATAGCTTGTCAACATGAGCCAAAACCGCTCGGGCGCGGATTTATCAAAGCCGTATTGTTTTTTGATGGCTTCGACCATGTCTGGCGATAAACCGCGACTGCCTTGATAAGTGGTCGTTGACAGTTGGGTTTGGGTTGAGCTGTGTTTTTGTTCTGCTTCAATTTGGGATATTTTTTGCTCGACAGGACCGCCAGGGGCAGATTGGACAATGGCAAAGTTGGTGAGCAAAATCAAAAATAAGGTGGGGATGATTAATAACAGCCGTTTAACAATATATTTGCCCATGGTTACCCCTCATTATTAGCCTTAATTGTTACCGTTAATTATTGCCCTTAAAAGTTATTTTTTAGTTGACGTAAGGCTTTAAATATCTCAAACGGACTGTCATCTTCAATTCCTGTCTGCGTTTGTACGGTTTTTATCATCTCATCACTGGGTGCAATCACCGCACGCATAAACGGATTGATGGCTTTTTCATCGGCAAGCGTGGTTGGCAAAGTCGGCTTATTCTGACTGCGTAACTGGTTGTCGTGTTCAATCGCTTTCTGTATGGCAGGATTGTTTGGCTCAATAAACTGAGCAAATTTTAGATTTGACAAGGTATATTCATGGGCAGGATAAAATAGCGTTTCATCGTCATGTAACTGCGCAAAACGGTCAAAGCTTTCAAACAACGTCTCAATCTTGCCGGTGAAAACACGTCCACAACCTGCGCGAAATAGCGTATCCCCACAAAAAATATGCAGACAGTTATCAAGTGTCACTAAGTACGCTAAGTGATTTTCGGTATGCCCTGCCACCTGCCACACCTGCACAGGACTGCCCCAAGCGGTTAATTCGCGTCCTTCAGCGACAGGGATTAAATGCGTGGCATTGATTAGCGGGTGAATATTTGCATGCGCAAAAATCTGTGCGTTTGGAAACGCATTTGCCAATGCTGTTACGCCGCCAATGTGGTCGCTGTGATGATGGGTTACCCATATTTGGGTGATTGTTAGATTTTCACGGTTGACAAACTCTAAAACAGGCTCAGCATCGCCAGCATCGACAATAATCACTTCTTGTGTTTCATTATTGATAATTGCCCAAATGTAGTTGTCAGCGAAGGCTGGGATTGGGTGGATTTTTAGCATTGTTTTATTCCTTATTATTTTCCTAAATACTGCATGACTTGTGCTTGTTTGTCTTTGTCCGCCCACCAATAATCGATGCCGATGGCATTGCTTGGCAGCTGTCCATGTTCATAAAATTTCCAATACGCCACATTGTCAGTATGCTTGCCATAAGTCGGCACGACATAATAGCCCGCACGTAGCAGACGGTCTAACACTTTGCTGTATAGCACAATATCATCACGATTCTTCGACACTATGAGTTTGGCAATCACCGCATCAATGGCTTTGTTTTTGATACCCGCCGAGTTTTGGTTGCCTTTTTCGTCTGCGGCTTGTGAGCCCCACATATAGGTTTGCTCGGCGCCAGGTGACAAACTTTGGGCAAACATATCGATAATCATGTCGTAGTCGTATCTGCGAGTGCGCTCTAGGTACTGGGGGACATCGGCTTGGCGAAACCTGGCATCAAATCCGAGTCGTTGTAAATTACGTAAAAAAGGCAACACAATGCGCGCATTCTTGTCATCGGCGGATAAAAATTCCAGTTTGGCGGGCTGACCATTGGGCTGATACAGCTTCATATTTTGGTATTTGAAACCCGCTTGTAGCAGCAATTCACGCGCTTTTAATAAATTGTCTCGATTAAATCCATCGCCAGTTGATTTGGGGGCTTGCCAATCGCTTAAAACAGCCTGTCTTTGAATAGGCTCAAGGTCAGGTAATAGCGGATTGATAACCACCAGTTCTTGGGGCGTTGGCGTGCCAGTGGCGGCAAGCGCTGACCCATGAAAAAAGCTTTGCAAGCGTTCATATTGTCCATAAAACATGGTTTTATTGAGCCATTCAAAATCATACGCCAGTGTCATCGCTTGGCGCACCCGAATATCTTGAAAAATCGGTCGGCGCAAATTCATCACAATCGCTTGCATCGGTACGGGGTTGTTATTGGCGATTTGCGCTTTGGTGATCATACCTGCTTTGACGGCAGGAAAGTTGTAACCCGTCGACCATGTCCGCGCTTTGTTTTCGGCACGGAAAAAATATTCGCCGGATTTAAAGCCTTCAAATGCCACTTCGGGGTTTTGATAATACACATACTTAATTTGGTCAAAATTATAACGACCGACATTCACCACCACGCCTGCGTCAGGTTTGGCGCCCCAATAATTGGGGTCACGCACATAAGTAATGGCGCGTCCTGCATCGATTGTGCCGACTTTATATGCGCCACTGCCCATCAGTGGCGTCAGTCCTACTTTATCAAAATAGCCATCAATCGATTTTTTTGACCAAATCGGCATTTGCGCGACGGTCAATTTGATTTCTTGGTTGTCTTTGGATTTAAAAATAAATTTGACGGTTTGTCGATCTATCACTTGCGTTTCTTTGACATCCGATAGATAGCTACGCATACTCATTACGCCTTTTGTCAGCAGTGCATCCATACTGGCTTTGACATCTTGCGCTGTCACAGGCGTGCCATCCCAAAAATAGGCTTTGGGGTTGATGTGATAAATAACCCAGCTTGGGTCATCTGGGTCGTAAGTGACTTTATCCGCCAGTAGTGGGTACTGCACAAACGCTTCAGACAGCGAGCCTGTCATCAAACTTTCAAACAAATAATCGGTGCCGGTCACAGGCGTACCGACATCAATCCATTTATTAATACTGTCAAAAGTGCCGATGGCAGATAGGCTTAACACACCGCCTTTGGGAGCGTTGGGATTGGCATAAGGTAAATGTGAGACATGGGCAAATTGCGCGGTGCTGTTGTGAGCGATAGACGTGCCAGTGATGATAGCGGTATTGGCAGCGGACGCGACCACTAACAAGCCCAGCACCCAGCATTTCTTGCCAAATGTCTGGCGAGTGACTGCCCTCATCCAGTGGGCTGGTCTTATCATCCTGTCTTTTTTCACTTGCATCCCCATGACCCCTTCAACTATTTTTCAAAAAACTTTGGTATTGCTAGCTGTTATCCCTCATATGCCCCACACCCGCTAACTATAAAAAAGACTTAACAAGCATTTTAGCTGTTAAGTCTTAATGTAGCATGATTGTTAAACTTTTTTATACGCTAGTTTGTTCAAACTGCTGCATAAATTTGATTAATTTTTCAATGGTCGCCAAATCAATCGCGTTATAAATACTAGCGCGCATGCCGCCCACTGTACGGTGCCCTTTAAGATTCAAAAATCCTGCTTCGTCGGCTTTAGCTAAAAAGGTTTTATCAAGTTGACTATCTGCCAAGGTGAAGGGTACATTCATGATTGAGCGGTTGTCTTTGTTGACAGGGTTTTGGTAAAAATCGCTTTGGTCGATAAATTCATACAGTTTTTGCGCTTTTAACAAATTTTGTTGATAGATTGCCTCGACACCCCCTTGCTCAAGCAACCATTCAAACACCAAACCTGCCAAATACCAAGAAAAAGTTGCTGGCGTATTGACCATCGAATCATTGTCGGCTTGGTTTTTATAATCCAAGATACTTGGGCAAACTAAGTTGGCATGGCCGATCAAATCATCACGGACAATCACAAGCGTCAAACCCGCAGGACCGATATTTTTTTGCGCCCCTGCATAAATCAGTCCAAATTTTGATACATCTATTGGGCTAGATAGGATGCAAGATGACATATCCGCCACGATGGGTACATTCACCGCTGGTACATCAAACATCGCCAAGCCATTGATGGTCTCATTGGGGCAATAATGGAAATAATCGGCGTTGTCATTAAGTTGCCAGCTATCACGTGGGGGCACAGTGGTATAGTTGCTGTCTTTGGCAGAAGCGACGACATTGATTTTGCCTAGCCCTGCTTGTTCATAGCGTTTGGCTTCGCTGATGGCTTTTTTAGACCAAATGCCGGTGTCTAAATAATCAGCTTCTCCTTTGAGTAAATTCAAAGGAATAGCTGAAAACTGCAAGCTTGCGCCACCTTGCAAAAATAGCACTTTATAATTGTCAGGAATGTTCATCAGCTTTCGCAAATCCTGCTCGGCTTTTGAGGCAATGCCCACAAATTCACTGCTACGGTGGCTCATCTCCATCACCGACATGCCTGAGCCCTGCCAATTTAACAATTCGGCTTGCGCTTTTTGCAGCACCGCAGTCGGCATAGACGCTGGGCCTGCACAAAAGTTAGCAACACGTTGATCAAAGCTGACACTCATAGCACGTTCCTTTTTATCTTGTGAAATGTTATCGTGTGAAATGACATAAAAAAATACTTTACCACAATATGGTTAGTCGATGAATCATAAAGATAAGTCATCAATCGGCAGCTTTTAAGCTCAACTTGATAGCAACTGCCAAAGTTGGCGTTTTAGGCGATAATCATCGAGCATATCTAGCAGATACGGCAGACGCTGTATCGGTTGTTCATCTAGACAGTCAGGCAATGGCGTCAATGCCCCCACCTTGGGATTGCCTTGATTGATACGGTATAAAAATCCTGAAAACCCTGCGACTGCCATCGGGTAGCTGCTCATTAATTTCACCGTGGCTTTGGGTAAATGCTGGCTATCGGTGAGCAAGGGAAAATTAAAAAAATGCACTGACGCTTTTAATCCACTAATGATTTGTTGCCATAACTGCTGTTGGCGACTGTCTGTCTGCAAAAAATGACTGTCAACCACCAGTGTCCACTCACCCACGACTATCGCCTGCAGATCAAAACTGGCAGTGAGTAATTCATCACTGAGCTGTTCATTATTGAACCGTTCATCACTGTGCCCAGCATCACTGTACCCATCATTATTTGGCGCAAGGTCGCTTTTTAAAGGTGAATAATGGGGTAAAGATGAATCGTTGGGTAAAGGTACATCATGCGGGTGAAAATCTGCCAGACTCGCTGGCGGTAATTTTACTGCGCTCTCAATGGCATCATCCGCAATAACAGGATGATTGAAGTCTGGCGTTGTATCAATAGGCGCAAGTTCGCTCGTTAACCCAGTTTGAGCGGGTTGTAACTGCGGTGGCATGGCAGCAAGCGTCTCAACCGCTTGATAGGAAGAAACAACCTCAAAATCTTCTAGATTAGCAAACGTTTTGACAGGGCAATCTTGGCGCACCCAACGCGTAACACCCATCTGCGCCAGTATTTCGCTTTGCCAGGCATCGTACTGCTGCTCATCAAGGGTAAGGTCAGGTACAGTCATACCAATGTTAACTCAAGTTGAATGGGGCAACGCATTGTAGCAACCTTATGGCAACCAAATACCCCTATAAAAAAATTATACAATCGGGGTGAGCGGCACAGTGACATCCGCATTTTGCCCACGATGACGCAGATAATGGTCTAACAGCACAATGGCAAGCATGGCTTCTGCAATCGGCGTAGCACGCACACCGACACAAGGATCATGCCGCCCTTTGGTTAGCATCTCTACTGCATTGCCGTGAATATCAATACTTTGACCCGGGGTGGTGATACTGGCAGTAGGTTTTAGCGCAATACTCACTACAATCGTCTGACCCGATGAAATTCCCCCTAAAATTCCCCCGGCATGGTTGGCATTAAAGCCGTCCAAGGTTAACTCGTCGCGAGACTCATGCCCAAACTGTCCCGCCACTGCCATGCCATCGCCAATTTCAACGCCTTTGACTGCATTGATGCTCATCATCGCATGAGCTATATCCGCATCAAGCCTGTCAAACACAGGCTCGCCGAGTCCCACAGGCACACCCGATGCCAATATGGTGAGCTTTGCGCCACAGCTTGTCCCTTGCTCACGGCATTGGGTAATCAGCTGCTCAAACTTTGGCAAGGCGTCTATATCCGCACAAAAAAATGGGTTGCTGTTGACAAAGTCCCAATCAATCGTATTTTCAGGTATCTGTTTGGCAACCACATCACCAATCTGGGTCACATAACCGCGGACTTCTACCCCCAGCCGTTGTTTCAAATATTTCTTGGCAATCGCGCCCGCTGCCACTCGCATTGCCGTTTCGCGCGCTGATGAGCGACCACCGCCACGATAATCGCGAAACCCATATTTCATGCTATAAGTATAATCGGCATGGTTGGGACGAAAGGTATCTTTAATATCGCTATAATCTTTGGATTTTTGGTTGGTATTGCGAATCAAAAGCCCAATAGAAGTGCCTGTCGTTTTACCCTCAAACACGCCAGAAATAATTTCAACTGTATCGTCTTCACGGCGCTGGGTCGCAAATTTTGAGGTACCGGGCTTACGACGATCCAGGTCAATTTGCAGATCTGCTTCGGTTAAAGGCAACCCTGGTGGCACACCGTCAACGATTGCCATAAGTCCTGCGCCATGTGATTCGCCACAGGTGGTGACGGTAAAAACTTGCCCGATGGTATTGCCTGCCATTTACGCTCCGCTTACTATTTCATGAATGCCTACGAATAAAAAAATAGGTTTGTTGCACCCTGTTCATATATTGTTTTTTTAGCCATTATCTAACTCATTAAATCAACAAGTTAAAGATAGCGACCCTAAACAACCGCTTACTAAGAAACACTTACATACTGCTCAAAATATGCCCGATTTTCCATCAATTCATCATAATCCATGGCAAAAATCCCATGCCCGCCATGCGCAAAGGTTAACCAATCAAACTGAATTTCAGGATACGCTTGGCGCAGTGCCCATTCACTATCCCCCACCTCGCACACTAGCAGGCCGTCACGAGTTAGATAATCTGGGGCGTTGTATAAAATATGATGCACCAAATCCAAGCCATCTTGTCCCGCTGCCAACGCGTGGTCTGGCTCATGCAAGAACTCGGGTGGTAAATCTGCCATCGTCGCGGCATCGACATACGGCGGGTTGGTTACAATCAAATCATATTGATTTTCTGCAGGTACTTTTTCAAATAAGTTTGACTCAATCAAATTGACTTGATGGTTCATGTGGTGATGATCCACATTGACCGCTGCCACTTCTAGCGCGTTCTTGTCGATATCACTGGCATCGACCATTGCATCAGGGAAACGGCTTGCCAAGGCAATGGCAATACACCCTGACCCTGTACACAAGTCCAGCATACGCTCTGGTTGTGCTAACTGCTTATCATACAATCCGTGGTCATGAAATTTTTTGTCATTAGTAGTGCCACTGATTTTTTCAACCAAATCATTCGGCTCAAAATACGGATAAAACTGCTGGCGAATCAGCTCAGCAATTGGCGAGCGCGGAATCAATACCCGCTCATCCACATAAAATGGCAAATCGCAAAAATAAGATAAATTAATTAAATAACTCAAAGGTTTACGCTCAACGATACGGCGCTGCAACAGTGTTAACACTTCTGATTTTTCGCTATTGGTCAGGCGACAATCTAAAATTTGTTCATCGGCAGACCAATCAAGCGATAAGGTTTGTAGCACAATGGCAGAAGCTTCAGCAAACTCATCTGTGGTACCTTGCGCGACTACTACATCGTGCTCCCGTAATTTACTGACCCCAAAACGGATAAAATCGCGAATCGTTTTTAGAGTTTGGTGTGCTTCAGCAAACTCTTGTTGCATGGTGTCAAAGATGTCATCTGATTCGCTTTCTTCATCCATATCAAGTGTTTGCAAATCGATTTGCAAATCATCAAGGTTTTGTAAATCTTGATTTTGGTCAAAAGATGGCGTGTGAGAAACATTGGCTGATGCAAATGGCGATGATGACATAGTGGTTAACCTAAAAAATTTTGAATTAAAATTATAATATACTTTGATTTTTTTACAAATTATTTAACGAGCTAAAGTCATTTAACAAGCTAAAAGGTCGCAGATTTGTACAATTCAATTTTTCATCATCGAGCTGTTCAATAAACATGGTAAAAATAAATGTTGCGCGCAGGTCTAAATGTTTCAAACCCTTTTTTAGGTTAACCTTGCTATAAAAATACCGCTTGGTTAAAAAATTTTACCATTGTCTATGGCGCGATTTGTTAATGTTAGACTTAAAGCATGTAAATTCGCCTATGGGACAATTTATCTATACAACATTTTAACGGCGTAAAAATTAAGTGTGCAGCGAATTTTCATGGCGCAAGGTTATTAAACGCTTTGGCAAACGCTACTTAGACTTAAATTGCTGTGCTGCCAACAAATGAGCCATTGCCCGAAAAGTTGGTTTTTATAGTATAATTGCTGCCAATTTATGCTTTTATTGTACGTTATTTATATTGTCCCTTATTTTTATTTGTTATTGCCGATTATTGAGTCAATCTATGAAAAAATTTGTACTGTCTACCCTAGCTTGTCTGATTGCCAATCAAGCATTTGCAGCCACCAACACGGTCTCAGACACCACTACCGCCAAAACGGTACCCGCCACCAAAGCTGTTACCAAAACAACGACCACGACTAAAACTGCCACCACGAAATCGGCGAGCACCCCTACCGCAGCCGCGACTGCTAAAAAAACCACTACTGATAGTAAAACGGCTAAAAAACCGCAAAGCAAAACCGCGACTGCTACTACTAAAAAACCGCAAACAGCCAAGCCCGCAGCTAGCGTCACACAATCTACCACCACCCCCAAAGTCGCCTCGGCTACTGCGGTGACGGCGGCAAAACCAACGCTAGCAGCAACCGATATCCCTTTGACCCCAATCGCAGCCACCACCACGGCATTAGGCATTAAAGAAGATGTCACCCAAACAGGTATCGACAGTGACTATACCTCGGGTGCGGGTGTCGCAGGCGCGAGCTCTGAAGAAGTCAACAATACTACGACGGCGCCGCCAACCTTTGACCCGACAACAGTAGGTAACAATAAAACAGCAACGACACCTGCCAGTTTTTCCAACCTAAATTTGTCTGACTATGCACAGCTAGTCAATAGCGCCGAATGGAAACCTGGTCAAAATGTTAACTCAGCAACGACCTTAAAACTTCAAGCCTTGTTAGATTGGAATCATGCTTCACCCGGTCCGATTGATGGCGGTTGGGGTATGAATGCCAAAAAAGCGCTCAAAAATTTCCAAGCCATGCATGGACTACCCCAAGATGGCCGTATGAACGCCGAAGTTTGGAAACTGTTAAATGAAAAAATTCCTGCCAATCAGCCTGTGTTGGTCGGTTATACCTTGACCCAAGAAGATATTAAAGGTCCGTATCAGCCAACACCGAGTGGTAGTGAAGCCAAATCTAAAATGAAAGGTCTATACTATCAAGACGTCCAAGAAATGTTGGCTGAACGTTTCCACATGGATATTCGCTATCTTAAAAAGCTTAATAGCGATAAAAAATTCACCGTGGGTGAAACCATCACCGTCTTTAACGCAGGCGCGCCGCTCAATGAGAAAATCACCCGTTTGGTTGCCAAAAAAGCGGACAATATCTTGTACGCTTATAATGGCGATAGATTAATTGCCACTTATCCTACCACGGTCGGTAGTAGTGATACACCGTCTCCTACGGGTACCTTTAGTATTGTCAATCGTGTTAAAAACCCTTGGTACCGCGCCACTAGCGGTGAAGGCAAAGATAAAAAAGTGTTTATGTTGCCGCCAGGACCCAACGGTCCAGTCGGTGTGGTATGGATGGGACTGAGTAAGCCCTCATACGGCATTCATGGCTCGCCCGTTCCTGAAGGCATTAGCCGTCAAGCCTCGCACGGCTGTGTTCGCTTAACCAACTGGGATGTGCTTGAGGTGTATGCCAATGTTGATACGGGCACTAAAGTAGATTTACAGTAGCTATTGTGCCACAGCGTTTAGCACCACAGTCTAGCGTGAGTGCTATACACTTTTAATCTTATTAGCCATAAAAAAACCGCTTAGCTATTATTAGTTAAGCGGTTTTGGCGATTTATCTAGCGTACTTTGTTATCGCGCAACTGGGGTTAGTGGGGTTTTGGCAATATTCAGTGTTTGCATTTTTTTGGCGACAATCCATGCAATTGGAATAGATAGGATTAAGCCAACAATCGCTGTGGCTATAATGTGTGGAATTTGGTCAAAACCAGTTACCAGCGCAATGGTCATTAAAACACCGATAGTCACACCAGAAGCGATTGTAAAAATTACGCTAAATAATTGCCAGTTCATAACAATTCCTTATCATTGTGTAAATAGATGTATTTGTTACGTATAGTTATAATCCAATCCCACACTCAAAACAAGGGAAAAAAAGATTAAACAAATGCAAAACCTAAAACAATTGGTTATCAATCCCACATTTTTAGTAAGGTTTAATTTGAATCAAATCTATCGAAAAATCCAAAAAATCCGTGTTTTTTTCCGATGAATGTCACCGAGGTCGAGGAATTTAATTGGCTTAGTAAACATTGATGAAAAAAAATCCCACCCAGTTTTTTAGGTTTGATGGCACATTTTTTAGTAACTATTTTTAGTAATTATTTTTAGTAACTATGACCCAATAACATGACTTGGGTTAAAAATTGGGGTAAAAAAATTTTCTATAATCTGCTATGTTATTGGTGTTTATCAATTGTTTGACACAGTAAAGGACAGGAGTATTTAACATGCACCAACAATTTTCTTTTTTTGCCGCTATTAGGCCATCAACAAAACGCCTAGCTATTAAACGCCTACAAAGTGCCGCTGCAGTCGACCCGACCGCGCGCAATGTCATTGTGGCGCGGGCGGTATCGAATACCTTACAGCAATGCGTGGGCGAATTTGTTAAGTAAATATTAACTTGCTACTGAGTGTGCGCTACTATATAATAGCGCACCTTGTTTATACCAATATAGTTAGATGATTCTAACTTAGGTGCATTCAATCTCCTTGCTGTTGACACGGGGTCAACGGCTGTTTAATCCGTGAGGAGTCTTTATGAGACATTATGAACTGGTATTATTGGTTCACCCAGACCAAAGCGACCAAGTGGTTGGCATGGTTGAGCGTTATATCAACTTAGTAAAAGAACAAGGTGGTGCTATCCATCGCCTAGAAGATTGGGGTCGTCGTCAATTAGCTTACCCAATCAACAAAGTTCACAAAGCTCACTATGTGCTATTAAACATTGAAGCGGGTCAACAAACGCTTGATGAACTTGAAGAATTATTCCGTTATAACGATGCTATCATCCGTAGCTTAGTTATCCGTCGTGACGAAGCGATTACTGAAGAATCACCATTAGCAAAAAGTGCTGAAGAAAAACGTGCTCGTAAAGCTTCACGCCGTAACGATACAGCTCAAGATGACTATCAATCAAATGATGATGAGTCAGAAGTTGATGCTGAAGACAACAACGACGAATAATTAAGGAGACTAATCATGGCACGTTTTTATCGCCGCCGTAAATTTTGCCGTTTTACTGCTGAAGGCATTACCCATATCGATTATAAAGATATCGAAATCCTAAAACAGTATGTCACTGAAAGTGGCAAAATCGTACCAAGCCGTATCACTGGTACTTCAAACAAATATCAACGCCAATTGGCTGTAGCAATCAAACAAGCACGTTATCTTGCGTTGGTTCCTTACACTGACAGCCAAAAATAAACCGAGGAGTGATATATGCAAGTTATTTTATTACAACGTATCGCTAACCTAGGTAAACTAGGCGATACTGTTAATGTAAAAGCAGGTTACGGTCGTAACTTCCTTGTACCACAAGGTAAAGCATTACCAGCCACTGCTTCTAACATCGAAAAATTTGAAGCACGCCGTGCAGAACTTGAAAAAGTAGAAGCTGATGAATTAGCCGCTGCTAATGCACGTGCTGAAGCATTACAAGACGTCAATGTTATCATCCGTGCAAAATCAGGTGATGAAGGCAAACTATTTGGTTCTATCGGTACTCGCGATATTGCCGATGCATTAACCAAATCTGGTTTACCTGTTGACCGTTCAGAAGTTAAATTGCCTGAAGGTGCATTACGTCAAATTGGCGAATACAATGTTGATATCCAATTACATCATGATGTAATGACCAACATTCAAGTCACTATCTTGGCAGAAGATTCAGCTGCTTAATTGATAGTTTACTTTAAAAAAGAGATGGCTTTGCTGTCTCTTTTTTTTATTGTTTGCGGCGTAAAAATTCAACAAAAAAGCCTAAAATTCAAGCTGATTTCATTCAAAAAAATTGCCGATTTTTTATATTTTTCTCATTAGAATTTAAATGATTTTTTCGGTATATTGTCTGTTCTATTTCGATGCGTGTGTTAGACTCACGATTTGCAAGCGATAACTTTTAGCAAACTTTTGCCCTTTCAAACCATTTAAAATAACTTTATCACAGGTCATCATGGCAGACGATAAAACCAAAGACAA
Source organism: Moraxella sp. 179-F 1C4 NHS (assembly GCF_045370505.1). NCBI lineage: Bacteria > Pseudomonadati > Pseudomonadota > Gammaproteobacteria > Moraxellales > Moraxellaceae > Moraxella > Moraxella sp. 179-F 1C4 NHS. The sequence goes on from NZ_JBIQEC010000003.1 coordinate 156,155, forward strand.
CGATCTTAAGACTACTTCGCTGACGCAGCACCCACCGCACAGTATGGACTTAGAAAAGTCCGTCCTAGCGTCGCTGATGAGCCTTGAAGAGTCGTTTGATCGCATCTCAGATATTATTACCAAATATGATTTTTATGCACAGCGCCATCAATATATTTTTGATGCCATCTCTCATCTTGCCAATGCCAATGAGCCGTATGATGCCACCATGGTGATGGACTGGCTCGATATGCAAAAACTGCTTGAGCCCGCGGGGGGTAGCGATTATCTAGGCGATATCCTATCACAAAGCCCAGCGACGCTATTTAACTTGACTGCTTATGCGCAGCGGGTCAGGGAATTTTCGACTTTACGCCAAATCATCAAAGCCGGCAGTCATATGCTAGAGCTTGCCTTTGACCCAAAAAATCAAAGTGTCAGTGATATTTTAGACACCGTTGAAAGCGAAATTTTTGCCATCAATGAAACCCATAGCCGCCAGTCAAAACACAAGGGTCCTACCCAACTAAGCGATGTTATTACCAATGTCGTCAACAATATCCAAGAACTTAAAGACCATCCTGAAGGCATGATTGGGCTTAAGACCCCGTTTGAAGAACTCAATAACAAAACCCAAGGGCTACAAGCGGGCGATCTTATTATCGTGGCAGCGCGTCCTTCGATGGGTAAAACCACATTTGCGATGAATTTGGCAGAGAGTATTTTATTTCATACCGATTTACCTGTGGTGGTGTTTTCAATGGAAATGCCTGCCGAGTCAATTGTGATGCGTCTATTATCCTCTTGGGGGGCTATCAACCAAACGCACTTGCGCTCAGGTCAAATGAACGAAGACGAATGGGGTAAACTCTCCAACGCCATCGCCCATCTGCATGCTAAAAAATTGTATATCGATGACAGTACGGCGCTACCGCCATCTGAGGTTCGTTCGCGCTGTCGCCGTATTGCCAAAGACAATGATGGCAAACTTGGCATGGTGATGGTCGACTATTTACAACTGATGAAAGTCCCAGGCTTAGGTGACAACCGCGTAGGTGAGATTTCGGAGATTTCACGAAGCTTAAAAGCGCTTGCCCGTGAGATGAATTGCCCTGTGGTGGCTTTATCACAGCTAAATCGGAGCTTGGAGAATCGTCCCAACAAACGCCCGATTATGTCGGACTTACGCGAGTCGGGTGCAATTGAGCAGGATGCCGATTTGATTATGTTCATTTATCGTGATGAGGTTTATAATGAAAACAGCGATGCTAAAGGCACAGCTGAAATCATTATCGGTAAACAGCGTAATGGACCTATTGGGACAGTGCGCCTCTCCTTTGAAGGGCAATTTACCCGTTTTGGTAACCTAACCCCTGAATTTTACCAAACCGCTTCCTTTAGCGAACCTGATGAATAAAAATTTCACTGCAACAAGGTCAAGATTGTGCGTCAAACCAGCATCACCATCGATTTAGCAGCGCTTACCCATAACCTACAACGCGTCAAAGATTATGCCCCGACCGCCAAGGTATTAGCCATGGTGAAAGCCAATGCCTACGGGCATGGCGCAGTCAACTGTTTACCTGCCGTCGCACAAGCCGATGCCTTAGGTGTCGCTTGTTTGCAAGAAGCGATAGAACTACAACAGGCGGGCTGGCAAAAACTAATGGTAGTGATTGAAGGCGCGTTTTCGTTAGCAGAATGGCAATATTGTATAGCGCATCAAATCGAGTGCGTGGTGCATCACCAACGCCAATTAGACTGGGCGTTGCAGCAGCCTGCAAAAGCGGGCGCAACCGTGTGGCTAAAACTAAACACTGGCATGAACCGCCTTGGCTTTACATCGGGTGAAATCAAGAAAATCGCCCAGCAATTAACTGAGTCAGGTTACGAAATTGTTTTGACCACCCATTTTGCCAACGCTGATGCCATCGATCATCCCAATAACCAACAACAATTTGAATTATTTGATTCAACCCTACAAATGCTACGTGACCAAGTAAACCCAGCGATTAAAGGCTCATTGTGTAATTCAGCAGGGATTGTGAACTGGTCAGACCGCCATTATGATTGGGTGCGCCCAGGCATTATCTTGTATGGCGCAACACCTGTAAATCATGCCACTGCCAAACAGCTAAACCTGCAACCCGTCATGCATTTTAACGCCAGCATCATGGCAATTCATACGCTAAAAGCGGGCGATAGCGTGGGTTATGGTAGTCGCTGGACTGCCCAAGCCCCAGCGCGGATCGGCATTGTCAGTGTGGGTTATGCTGATGGTTATCCAAGGGTGATTAGCGATGATGCCTATATCGTGGTCGCAGGTCAACAGGCGCCTATCATCGGTCGCGTGGCGATGGATATGTTGATGGTTGATTTGACCCATACTACTGAGGTAAACCTTGACTGTCCTGTCCAGCTTTGGGGTAACGCACCGAGCATTGATGAGGTGGGTAGCTGGAATGATACCATTAGCTATGAGCTGTTAAGCGTGGTCACACGACGTCCAACGTGGATTTATCAGTCGTAACTGTTAACTATGTGACGGATGTTAAAGTGACACAAATGCGTCAATTTGCTAGACAGTTTGGATAAATCCGCTATACTGATAGTTTACTGTAATGTTTATTGACAAAATTGGGATGTAGGACAGGCAATGAGTACCCGCCATTTTTTGACGTTATTGGATTTTAGCAAAGAAGAATTGATGCAAGTGATTAAACGTGGTAGCGAACTGCGTTTGATGCAGCATGAAGGGGTTATTTATCAGCCTTTTGTCGGTCGCACCTTGGGGATGATTTTTGAAAAATCGAGTACCCGTACCCGTATTTCGTTTGAAACAGGAATGGGACAATTTGGCGGCCATGCCATATTTTTATCACCTCGCGATACCCAGCTTGGCCGTGGCGAACCGATTGAGGATTCGGCACGTGTCATCTCACGCATGGTCGATATCATCATGATTCGCACCTTTGAACACAGTATTGTTGAAAAATTCGCCCAGTATTCGCAAGTGCCTGTTATCAATGCGCTCACCGATGAACAGCATCCTTGTCAGCTACTAGCTGATATCCAAACCTTTATAGAGCACCGTGGCAGCATCGAAGGCAAAACAGTGACTTGGATTGGAGATGGCAACAATATGTGCGCTTCTTTTATCCATGCTGCGCATCAATTTGGCTTTCAACTGCGGGTTTCCGCCCCTTATGGGTTTGAACCCAATGCCGACCTCATCAAACAGTATTCGCACTGTGTCGAGCTGGTCGAAGATGTTAATGAAGCGGTCAAAGGCTCGCATTTGGTTGCCACCGATGTATGGGCAAGTATGGGACAAGAAAGCGAGCAAAATACTCGTGCGCGGCGATTTGCCCAATATATGGTGACCCGCTCATTACTGGATAAAGCCGATCCAGACGTATTATTTATGCATTGTCTGCCTGCCCACCGCGGCGAAGAAATCTCCTATGATTTGCTAGAGGATCCGCGTGCTGTGGTATGGGATGAAGCCGAAAATCGTCTGCATGCCCAAAAAGCGCTGATGGAATTTTTGTTAACCGATAAAATCAAACTCGCCTAGTCTATGTGGTCTGGGCGTTATCTTTGCGCCCTACGCTGCCATTATTACTATCTTAACCGCTCGAATTCTTAACCGATAAAGTAAACGGAACATAGCCATGTACTTTGTGCTCTCGCCTGCCAAAAATTTGAATGAAAAAAATGATTTACCTTTCGATTTTAGTCAACATTACACCCAACCTGCTTTGATGGCGCACGCTTGCGAATTGATGGGTGAATTAAAAACATTAGCACCAACCGAGTTGTCGGCGTTGATGAGTATCTCAGCTAAACTTGGGCAATTAAATGCCGTGCGCAACCAAAATTGGCGATGGCATACTACCCAGCCATTTAGCACCGATCATGCTGATATACCTGCTAAAGCGGCGCTGTATTTATTTGATGGCGATGTCTATACAGGTTTGGCAGCGCAGCAAATGACTAAGCAACAAGTCCATTATGTCAATGAGCGATTAGGAATATTGTCTGGGTTGTACGGCCTGTTAAAACCGCTTGATTTGATGCTACCCTATCGCTTGGAAATGGGTACAAAACTAAAAAATCCTAGAGGCGAGAATTTGTATCAATTTTGGGGCGATACGATTGCCGACCTCATCAATCAACGCATGGCAGAAAATAAACACAAAGTTTTGGTAAACTTGGCTTCCAACGAATACTTCAAGTCGGTCAATCCCAAAAAAATCAATGCAGAAATTATCACGCCCCGTTTTGAAGACGGCAAAGATGGCGTATATAAGGTGGTAAGCTTCTATGCCAAAAAGGCACGCGGGTTGATGGTGCGTTTTGCCGCTGAAAATCAGCTGACAACCACGCAACAGTTAAAAGACTTTAACTTGGAAGGCTATCAGTTCATTGAAAATGCTTCAAGCTCAACGGAGTATGTTTTTAGACGGGATAATGATTAACTGCACCGCCATTTAACGCAAAATATCCGCCCATAAAATCCACTGACCCTATCTTTTAGCACAGTTTCATTGAATATACAGAATAAACCGATGATTTTGGCTTGTGGTAGCAGATTGCCCAGTAATTCCATCGTTATGGTTGTGATAATTTCCCTAATTAAAAAACCCCATTAAACTGAAGTTTAATAGGGTTATGATTTTAGCTAAATGGCTTGAGTGGGATATAATCTTTCGATTACATCATGCCGCCCATACCACCCATACCACCCATGGCAGCAGCGGCGCCAGCGTCGTCTTTTGGCAGGTCAGTAATCATTGCTTCTGTGGTGAGCATCAAGCCTGCCACAGACGCCGCGTTTTCAAGCGCTGAGCGAGTGACTTTGGCTGGGTCTAAGATACCCATTTCTAGCATATCGCCGTATTCACCAGTCGCTGCGTTGTAACCGTAGTTACCTTGACCGCCTTTGACTTGGTTTACCACCACAGATGCTTCATCACCTGCGTTGGTCACGATTTGACGAAGTGGTGCTTCCATCGCACGGCGTAGAATGTTGATACCCGCGGCTTGGTCGTCATTGTCACCGTTGACATTATCAAGCGCAGAGATAGCACGAACCAATGCCACACCACCACCTGCTACAACGCCTTCTTCGACAGCAGCACGAGTTGCATGCAAAGCATCATCCACACGGTCTTTTTTCTCTTTCATTTCAGTTTCAGTCGCCGCACCGACTTTGATAACTGCCACACCGCCTGCGAGTTTGGCAATACGCTCTTGTAGCTTCTCTTTGTCGTAATCAGAGGTTGATTCTTCCACTTGACGACGGATAGAGGCAACACGATTATCGATTTCAGTTTTTTGACCGGCACCATCGACAATCACGGTGTTTTCTTTACCAACGGTCACTTTTTTGGCAGTGCCTAATACTGATAAGTCCGCAGTTTCTAAGCTCATGCCCATTTCTTCTGATACAACCGTACCACCCGTTAAGATTGCGATATCTTGAAGCATCGCTTTACGACGGTCACCAAAACCAGGGGCTTTGACAGCACAAACTTTTAAACCGCCGCGCATGTTATTTACAACCAAAGTTGCCAAAGCTTCGTTTTCAACATCTTCAGCAATGATAAGTAACGCTTTACCAGATTTCATCACGTTTTCAAGCAGTGGAATCAATTCACGGATGTTGCTGATTTTTTTGTCCACTAACAAGATTAATGGGTTTTCTAGTTCAGCGGTCAACGTATCTGCTTTATTGGCGAAGTATGGGCTGATGTAGCCACGGTCAAACTGCATACCTTCAACGACTTCAAGGGTGTCTTCAAAGCCTGAACCTTCTTCAACCGTGATTACGCCTTCTTTACCCACTTTTTCCATCGCTTGAGCGATGAGGTCACCGATAGTTTGGTCAGAGTTAGCTGAGATAGAGCCAACTTGCGCGATGGCTTTGGTGTCATTGGCTGGGGTTGAAAACGCGTGGATTTGTGCAACAACGGCACGTACACCTTTATCGATACCACGTTTTAAGTCCATTGGGTTCATGCCAGCGGCAACTGATTTCATGCCTTCTTGTAAAATCGCTTGGGCTAAAACAGTCGCTGTGGTAGTACCGTCACCTGCAACATCATTGGTTTTGCTTGCAACTTCACGCACCAACTGTGCGCCCATGTTTTCAAATTTGTCATCAAGTTCGATTTCTTTAGCCACTGATACGCCATCTTTAGTGATGGTTGGTGCGCCAAAAGATTTATCGATAACCACGTTACGACCTTTAGGACCCAATGTTACTTTAACCGCATTTGCCAATACGTTGACGCCGTCAATCATTTTTGCACGGGCATCAATACCAAATTTTACATCTTTAGCCATGTTAAATTCTCCAAATTATAAATTTTTATTTGTATAAGGTAGTCCAAATTGCTACCACGATTGCTATCAATTACTTTACCAGTTAGATTAAGACTAGGTAAATTAAGACTAAGCAAATTAGCTTTTAGGTAAAAACGATTGTTTAGAGTAATGACTGATTAACCTTCAATCACACCTAATACATCACTTTCTTTCATAATCAATAATTCTTCACCATCTACTTTAACCGTTGAGCCGGCGTATTGACCAAAGAGTACTTTGTCGCCGACTTTAACATCGAGCGCACGTACATCGCCGTTTTCACGGATTTGACCATTACCTACTGCAATGACTTCACCTTGAGAAGGTTTCTCTTGGGCACTGCCTGCTAGTAATAAACCGCCAGCCGTTTTTTGTTCTTCTTCGCTGCGACGCACGACGATACGATCATGTAAAGGACGAATTGCCATAATCTACTCCATAAATTAACTGTTAAATTATTGTTTGAAAGCCGTAGTTAGCTTTGAAAGCTGTGATCAGCTCAGAGGTTAGCTCAAAAGATCACCGCTATTTTGCCGACCACAAAAAGATGATAACTATCTGTTTGCATAAATAGTCATATGCTTATCACATGTTATCAATTCACTGTCTAACAGTGGGGATGTATGCCAATTTGTTCAAGCAGAAAATTACGAAATTTTGCAATTTGTTGTCAATTTTTTAACTACCTAGCCCAAACACTTCATAAAGACTGTGGTTTATTGCACAATCACAATCTTTTGTTAACTGGCTTGTATTTGCTTGCCGTCAATACTACTGTATGCATACCAAACAGATTTAACCTTATCTTATGAACGTTATTTGATGGATGAAACATGAAAAATTCTTTAGTAAAAAAACTGGTAGTAAGTACTTCACTCGTGTCAGCCATGGCTATCACCTCTATGGCAAATGCAGCAGTTGCCCCTTTTAATGCAACCTATAATTTTAATATTGAAGGCAAATACAATGGTACTGCAAGCCGTGTATTGACCCAAACTGGCAATCAGTATTTTTATAATGTTAATGCAAGTGTCGGTAAATTAGCCAGTGCCAAGCAAACCGCCAATTTCGTCAATGCCAATGGCGCTATCTTACCGGTGAGCGCGTTAACCCAATACAAAATTTTGGGGACGGGTCGAACTACCACATTGAACTTTAATAATGCAAAAAAACAGCTGGTCACCAATTATAAAGGTCAAAACAAAGTCATTGCTTTGCCACAGCCTGCGTATGATGATTTGAGTTTAGAAATTCAAATTCGCGAGGATTTAAAAGCAGGCAAATTCCGTGGTAACTATTACATGGCAGATCGCAATACAGTTGAAGCAGTGCCCTTCAAAAAATCTGCCATGACTCGCATTACTGTGCCAGCGGGCACTTTTGATGTGGTGCGTATCGATCGCGTGCATGATGACAAAGACCGTCAAACCAGTTTTTGGTTAGCCCCAAAACTTGATTATCTACCTGTTAAAGTGGTTCAAAACAATGATGGTAGAAAAATGGAAATGAATTTGGCTAGAGTAAATTAATACTTTGTCATGTTTTGACTCAAACACCGATTATATTAATCGGTGTTTTTTTATGTTTATGTCACTGTAAATACGCTATTAGTGACTTATCAGGTCAGAAATTGGCGCTATTTTTGTAAGCCATAAGTTGTCAAGGCGTAAGTTTTTAACTATTCTTTGTAGGTCCATTGGAAGGCCTCACTATCCTGTCTAAGTTTTTCATACCTTTTAGCAACCTTTAGCAAGCTCTCCAATTCGCACTATATCAATATCCATGTAAAAGGGAGTATTTCATGTCATTAAGATTGCAATCCTTAACGCTCGCTATTGTCAGCATTTCATTTGCTAGCGCTGCCCATGCCGCAGGGCTCGACCGCTCAACTCAGCCAAGCTGGGCGTTTACGCAAGATGGCACTTTTGCTTACATCGAACGAATCACCATCGACCCATCAATTAGTGGCAAAGACAATGCGGCCACCACCCCTTCGCCAACCACGTACGAAGAAGGTCGCGATATTAACAACATGGCGCTAAACTATGATTTTATCAATTATGGGGCAAAAGCAGACATCAATGATAAAGTCAGTGTGGGTGTGTTTTTTGACCAGCCGTGGGGCGCGGATGTTGAGTTTACCGGCAATAATAACTTTGTCAATGGTACAGTCAGCGCGCAGCAGGTTGCTGCTGCAGGACAAGCGGCGCTAGCCGCCGCCACAGCTGCAAAAACTGCCGCCGCCGCTGCAAAAGCAGATCCAACCAACCAAACACTCGCTTATAATGCGGCTACCGCGCTTAAAACCGCACAGCAAGCAGGGGCAGTTTACAATCTAGCAAGCAATATTGCTCAGCACCCCAACGAAGGTACCAACGTCTCTGTTGATAGTAAAAACTTCACGGGTTTGGTGGGTGTCAAATTTGGCGAAAAAAATAATTGGCAAGTATATGGCGGGCCGGTATTACAAAAATTAGAAGGTGAAGTGCATTTACGCGGTACAGCCTACAATTCTACTCAAGGTTATGATGGTATCTTTGCCCAATCGAATGGTTATGGTTGGATGGCAGGTTTAGCCTATAGCAAACCTGAGATTGCGCTTAAAGCGGCGTTGACTTATCGCTCTGAAATTGATCATGACACCGTAGCGTATGAATACATGCCTGCAACTGGCGATTCAGGTACTAATGACATTACCATCACTACCCCAAAATCCGTGAATGTTGACTTTCAAACAGGTCTAAACCCAACCACGCTATTGACCGCAAAACTGCGCTGGGTACCTTGGAGCGATTTTTCAATCAAACCGCCTCTATATAATGCAACGACCAAAAAACCCACAGGGGCGGATTTTAAACCCCTATACCCCAATGGTTTAAACTTGATTGATTACTCAGATGATGGCTGGGCAGCAGAAGTAGGCTTGGGTAAAAAATTAAGTAATCAATGGGCAGTATCAGGCTCAGTGGGTTGGGATAGCGGCGCGGGTGATCCTACCACCACCTTAGGACCTGTCGAAGGTCATTGGAATGTGGGTCTAGGCGCCAAGTACAATGTTACACCCGAAGTCGCCGTGTCGGCAGGCGTGAAATACTTGATGTTTGGCGATGCCAAATCAAAAATCCCCAATGGCGACTTAGTGGGTGATTTCCAAAACAACGATGCTTGGATTTACGGGCTGCGTTTAACTTATCAGAAAAAGTAAGTCTCATAAAAAAAGCCTATCACGTTGATAGGCTTTTTTTATGTCGCTCCATTAATCGTGATGTTTACTATCAATCGCGATGTTTACCATCCACCTCTAATCCTAACATATCAAGCAAGGCTGCCATGCTTGCAGATACCGTGATATTGGGGTTGGTGACCAACCCCAAATAGCGTTGCAACTCAACGGGGGTATCCATATTAATCGGCTGTAAATCTTGATTGACTAACGTCTGCGGTAACACCGACCAGCCTAGCCCAACCGATACCAACATACGAATCGACTCCAACGGATTGGTGCTCATCGTGGCATACGGTTTTAAGTTATATTTGGCAAATTCAGCTAAAGTGATTTGACTGGTAAAGGTATTAGCGGCGGGTAAAATCGCTGGATAATTCGCCAATTGTTCAAGCGTCACGTTCATTTTATGCGCCAGTGGCGATAAAATACCTGTCACAAAATGCAGCGGATCTGACCATAGCATATGATAATTTAGACGTTTATCATACACAGGGGGTAGCGTTAAAAAAGCCAATGACAAGTCGCCATCAAGGACCGCTTTATGCGCTTGCTCAGAATCGACAAAATGCACTTCAAGCTGTACCGCAGGATAGCTTTGGATAAATTGTTTGAGAACAGCTGGCAAATGATGTAAGCCAATATGATGACTGGTACCAATAATCAGTTTGCCTGATACCGTTTGCTGGCGATTTTTAAGATTAATTTTTAGATTGTCGTAATCATCTAGCCAGCGTTTGGCATGGGGTATCAAGTCATGTGCCGCTTGGGTTGGGATAATACCACGACCCACGGTATCAAAAAGGGTGACATCAAATTCGTCTTCTAAGTTTTTGATACGCTTACTTACTGCAGGCTGTGTAATAAATAATTTATCAGCCGCCTGCGAGATACTACCTGTTTGCATAACCGCTAAAAAAGTATTTAAATTTGTGGTATTCATCTTTCCCCCAAAACTAAAACCCTACCAATTGATATAAATAAAAGTTTCATTCTTTAAAAAATACATTAAATAAGATTATAAGACAACGTATGCACAAATACAATTTATTTAATCGCTCAATACATTCCTAAAATTTTTATAAAATATAAAAATCATCAATTAAAATTATCATTTTTCTTTGTTATAATGGCGTTATTGTTTACCCGATTACTACGCCCTTTTATAAAAAAACCATAGGATATGTGTCATGGCAGCGCAAACGCTTTATGATAAACTTTGGCAAGATCACTTAGTCAATCAACGAGACGACGGTTCTAGTCTTATCTATATCGACCGTCATTTATTACATGAAGTCACGAGCCCACAAGCATTTGAAGGCTTGTCATTGGCCAATCGTGACCCTTGGCGTTTGTCAGCAAACGTCGCCACCCCTGACCATAATGTCCCAACGGTGGCGAGCGAACGTAAGGAAGGTGTGGCAGGCATTAAAGATGATGTCTCTCGCTTGCAAGTAGCCACACTCGATGAAAACTGTGCCAAATTTAACATCACTGAATTTACCATCAATGACGTGCGCCAAGGCATTGTGCATGTGGTAGGCCCAGAACAAGGTTTGGTCTTGCCTGGGATGACCGTGGTGTGTGGCGACTCACATACCGCAACCCATGGTGCGTTAGGCTGTCTTGCCCACGGTATCGGTACCAGCGAAGTTGAGCATGTATTGGCAACACAGTGCCTTGTGCAAACCAAGATGAAAAATATGCTTATTAAAGTCGATGGCAAATTGGGTGAAGGTGTCACCCCAAAAGACGTGGTGCTAGCGATTATTGCAAAAATCGGCACCGCGGGCGGGACAGGTTACGCCATTGAATTTGCAGGCGATGTGTTCCGTGACATGAGTATGGAAGGACGTATGACCGTGTGTAATATGGCGATTGAAGCGGGCGCACGCGTTGGCATGGTAGCCGTTGATGACACTACCATTGAATACGTCAAAGGTCGTCCCTATGCGCCTACGGGTGAAATGTGGGATAAAGCCGTGGCTTACTGGCAAACCCTGCATTCAGATGCTGATGCTGTGTTTGATACCGTCATTGAGATGGCAGGCGCTGACATCGCACCCCAAGTATCTTGGGGCACCTCCCCTGAGATGGTGGTTGATATCAGCGCGCACGTCCCTACCTTAGATGCGGCAAAAGATGAGGTCCAAAAAGACGCGTGGACACGCGCCTATGAGTATATGGGTTTGACCGCGGGTCAACCGGTCACTGACATCAAAGTCGATCGGGTGTTTATCGGCTCTTGTACCAACTCACGTATTGAAGATATTCGCGCGGCGGCGGCTGTTATCAAAGGTCGCAGAGTCGCAGATAGCGTCAAAGAAGCGATTGTGGTAGCCGGTTCTGGGTTGGTTAAACAACAAGCAGAAAGCGAAGGGCTGGATAAAATCTTTACCGCAGCGGGGTTTGAATGGCGAGAGCCAGGCTGCTCGATGTGCCTCGCCATGAACGCGGATAAATTGCAACCAAAAGAACATTGCGCCAGTACCTCGAATCGTAACTTTGAAGGTCGTCAAGGCAATGGCGGACGCACCCATTTGGTCAGCCCTGCCATGGCCGCCGCTGCCGCATTAGCCGGTCATTTTGTTGACGTGAGAAATTATTAAGGTAGAACTATGAAAAAATATACCCTTGAGCAGGGCATTGTCTGCCCACTAGATCGCTCAAACGTGGACACTGACCAAATCATTCCAAAACAGTTTTTGAAATCTATCAAACGCACGGGGTTTGGTGCCAATTTATTTGATGAATGGCGTTATTTGGACGAAGGCTATCCTGGTCAAGACAATAGCAAACGCCCCATTAACCCTGATTTTATTTTGAATCAGCCCCGTTATCAAGGTGCTAACATTTTGCTTGCGCGTAAAAACTTTGGTTGTGGTTCAAGCCGTGAGCATGCCCCTTGGGCGCTCGAAGAATACGGTTTTCGCACGGTGATTGCGCCAAGTTTTGCCGATATTTTCTACAATAACTGCTTTAAAAATGGCATGTTGCCAGTGATTTTAAGCGAAGATGCGGTCAGTGAATTGTTTGCCGAATGTTTTGCCCAAGATGGCTACCAATTAACCGTGGATTTAGAAAAACAGCAAGTGATTTCACCCTCAGGTAAAAGCTATGCGTTTGACGTCGATGAATTTCGTAAGCACTGTCTGCTCAACGGTTTAGACGATATTGGTCTTACCTTACAGCAAGCTGATAGCATCAAAGCGTATGAAGAGAACGCCAAACAATCACGCCCTTGGGTATTTGGCACAGGCGCGGCTTAAAATGCTGCTTGGTTAGGTAAATGTCCACTGTTAGTAGCGTTTCATCATTGATGATTTATCATTGATAGTTTATCCATCATGTATCCCATCCTGCGTATAAGCCGCGTCTAAAAAGGCATTTTTTGACAAAGGTTGGCATATTGGTTATGTTAGTCACATTTTAGCGTGCCTATGACTGTGTTTAAATCATGGCATCATCCGCCATAATTATCATCGTCTAACTATGGCAGCCACCCTGTTACTGCAATATTTTAGTTGCCTTTTTTGATTTGAGGGAATAACGACCATGATGTTTACGAAGCGCTTTTTTCGCCCTGACTGTTTGCCTGTTGTAGGTATAGCCATTGCGATTTGTTCGGCAGTGGCGCTATCTGGCTGTCAATCAATGACAAAGCAGCCAAGCGCACGCGCCAAACCCTCAGTGGTAACAGCGCCGCAACCGATTGCTGCAGGCAAAAGCACCCTAAAATGTACCGGCATTTATGCCTGTGAAATCAATCGTATTGGCACGTTGTCAGTTATTAATCAATCGACTCACACCCCGAGCGCTACACTTGGCAACCATAGCCAAGAGACTAGCCCAGTGACCGTCACACCTTTGATGAGTAAGCCGCAGAGCAAATCTACTATACCAAATTACTTGGTAAGTTTTCCCAGTGGTCAGCACGTGGTTGCCACCCGTTTTTATTTGGATGAGGATTTGACGACGGTTGAAAGTTTTAGTTTTATCCATCGTTTTGAAAGCGGTAAACGCTATGAGCTCAAAGCCTACCGCCAAATTCAAAAGACCGATTATAGTTTGCTAGCGCAGTCTGCCCCAACGCCCCTGTGTATTGATTTGTATGAAAATGCCAAACTTACCAATCAATGGTGTAAAAAACCTAATCAGCAAGGCGCTTTATCGAATGAATTTATAAAGATTGCTTTATAGATGCGCCTTAAAGCGTGACGCAAAAAAGCGTCATTCAATAATGCCTGATTCGATTATTTTTTAGAAACTAACAAAATTTTAAAAGCTGCGTTGTCAGCAAAAAGTTGTGGATTAACGTGAAGGAAGTAACATGACAAAACAAATTGCCGTATTACAAGGTGATGGTATTGGTCCTGAAATCATTGGACAAGCTGTCAAAGTATTGGACAAATTAATCGAGCAAGGATTAGACGCTCATTATGAGTATGGGCTGTTAGGTGGTTCAGCGTATGATGCGCATGGCTCACCCTATCCAGAAGCTACCCAAACTCTGTGCCGCAAGGCTGATGCAGTATTGCTCGGTGCTGTCGGTGGCCCACAGTATGATAACCTTGAACGCTCAGTGCGCCCAGAGCGTGGATTACTGGCGATTCGTAAAGACTTAAATCTATTTGCCAATCTTCGCCCAGCCATTCTTTATCCAGAGCTTGCCAATGCCTCAACTTTAAAACCTGAGGTGGTATCTGGCTTAGATATTTTGATTGTCCGTGAGCTCACCGGCGATATTTATTTTGGTGAACCACGCGGTATTCGCACGCTTGAAAACGGCGAGAAAGAAGGCTACAACACCATGAAATACAGCGAATCAGAAATTCGCCGTATCGCCAAAGTCGCCTTTGAAGCGGCGCAAAAACGCGGTAAAAAACTCTGTTCAGTTGATAAAGCCAACGTGCTTGAGACCACAGAGTTTTGGAAGCAGATTTTCACTGAAGTGGCTGCCGAATACCCAGATGTTGAATTGACTCACATGTATGTCGACAATGCAGCGATGCAGCTGGTCAAAGCCCCAAAACAGTTTGATGTGATTGCCACCGGCAATATTTTTGGCGATATTTTATCAGATCAAGCCTCAATGCTGACTGGCTCTATTGGTATGCTACCATCAGCAAGCTTAAATGACACAGGCAAAGGGCTATATGAACCATCGCATGGTTCTGCCCCTGATATCGCAGGTCAAAATAAAGCCAACCCGTTGGCAACCATTTTGTCATTGGCGATGCTGTTACGCTATAGCCTCAATGATGAATCCCGTGCCACGCAGGTTGAGCAAGCAGTGCAAAAAGTATTGCAGCAAGGGTTACGCACAGGCGATATCTTTGAACAAGGCACCACGCTGGTTTCTTGCTCAGACATGGGTGATGCAGTTATCGCTAACTTATAATCTTTGATTACCCTAATTTTTATTGTGCGTTAAAGGTAGTGTTAGCTGGTCTAACCTGCCTTTTTTTATGCCATTTTTGCCAACATTTTTTTGAAAAATTTGTAAAATCCTGCTTATCTTCAAGCGAGTTTTGCTATAGTATGCCATTATCGTTTCTCTAAAACCTCGATGACCTTCCATCCTCACTTGCTAAATTTTTCTTAAAATTCAATGACTATATCTTCTTATCATAAAATATTACCTTGCTTTACAAGCCTACTGCTTGCTATCAGTTTATCTGCCTGTCAACAGTCACCCAATCAAGCGATGGATGTACCCACAGTTCCGACAGCAAGTACTACAGCTAGTACTGCAGTCAGTACAACCGCAAGTGTCGCTGCCTCTTCGCCTGCCCCAACGCTAAAAGCCAATGTCAGTCAACAGTTTATTGGCACAAGCTTGGTGCAGCAACGACTGAAACAAGCCTTGCCAGAGATTGCCTATACCACTGATAATTTACCAATGGTTGCCCAGCAAGTAAACCAAGTGAGTTGGTCACCCACAGGCGCTATTGATTTGCCAGCCATGCCTGCCTCTGCGGTGGCGGCGTCACAAGCCGCATCAACCACATCTGCTTCAGCGACTCCATCTGTGACGGGTTTTCAATCAACTATTGACTATGCTGCGCTCAAACAATCGGCTAATGATAATCCGTCATCCGTGGCTAACAAAGACGCGTTACCATCAAAACAAGTGTTCATTAAGCCTGATGAACTGCTTGTATTTAAGACCCAAGCCCTGCTTAACTGGCATGGGCATAGTGTGGGTGCGCTGACAGGAATAATGAATAAAAACACCATCAAAGCGATGCAGATTTTTCAGCAAAAGCACAATCTGCCCGTAACCACCACGATGGATGAAGCCACTTGGTCAGCGTTAACCAGCAACGAGACGTTAAATAAGCAGCCGATTTTTATCAATTATCAGCTAACGCGCGATGATTTGGTGATTACCAAAGCGCCCAAAGACATGCAATATAAATCAGCGCGTGAAGCGGTGGCTGAAAAATTTCATATGAGCCAAAAACTGGTGAGTCGATTAAACCCCACCACGCCACTCAAAGCGGGTAACGTTATTACCGTGTACAATCCTTATCAGCCCAATATGACGGAAGTGACTAAGGTTGTGAGCGATAAAAAGAAAAACATTCTATACGCCTATGCTGCTAGTGGTGAGCTCGTTGCAAGCTACCCGACAACAGTCGGCTCTAATTACACCCCCTCACCCTCTGGCACCTTAAAAGTTAAAAATCGGGTATTAAACCCCACCTATAATACTGATTTTTCTTCCAAAGAAAAGTGGCTACCACCAGGACCCAACAACCCTGTGGGGCGTGCTTGGATTGGGTTATCAAAACGGAGTTATGGTATTCATGGCTCGCCTGAGCCTGAGTTAATCAGCGCGCAAAAATCACACGGTTGTGTGCGTTTGACCAATTGGGATGCCCTAAGTCTGTATGGCACGATAGCCGATGGCGCAGACGTGGTATTTGAATAAGTTTATATTGTATAGGCGTCAACTAAACACCCCAAAATCTGGGGTGTTTGGTTATTACGCTTCCTGTCGCCAAACTTGTTTTCGCAAATCCTGCTTGGTCTGCCTGCGTTGTTTTTTACGGGCGATTTCGACATCGTCTTTTTCATGCAGTCCGCCTTTTTGCAAAAGCGGATTTAACGCCAAGTAATTACGGGGCTTAACTGGCAAATTAGATTGGGCAATCAGCGGGTTTTTCTCCAGTTGCTCGCCCAATTTGATTAATTTTTTTTGGTTTTTCATGGTTTATCCTTTAATACACATCACTTGTTTAAGCGCATGCACGACTTCGACAAGCGCCGACTGATTCGCCATCACCGTATCAATATCTTTATAAGCCTCTGGAATTTCATCCATCACGCCCTTGTCTTTACGGCACTCCACACCCGCCGTCTGGGCTTTTAGGTCATCAAGGTTAAAATGCCGAATCGCTTTGCCACGGCTCATGCGTCGCCCTGCCCCATGTGAACACGAACACAACGCCTCGCTATTGCCCTTGCCTTTGACGATATAGGATTTTGCCCCCATCGAGCCAGGTATAATCCCAAGCTCACCCTCATAGGCAGAAATTGCCCCTTTGCGGGTGACATACACGTCCTCACCGTAGTGATGTTCTTGGCTGACATAATTGTGATGGCAATTAATCGCCTCGCGAGTCAAGGTAAAATGCGGCAGTTCACGCTGTAGCACATTGATAATCAACCGCATCATTTCACGGCGATTCTCCAATGCATAATCTTGCCCCCACTGCACCGCCTCGAGGTAATCGTCAAAACTATGGGAGCCTTGGGCAAAATACGCCAAATCACGGTCGGGTACGTGCCCAAAGCGGCTTTGCTGTTCCTTTTTGGCAAGGGTAATAAAATACTCACCAATACAGTTGCCAATACCGCGACTGCCCGAATGCAGCATCACCCAGACATCCTCGTTTTCATCGATACACAGCTCAATAAAATGATTGCCACCGCCCAGCGTACCGAGCTGTTTTGCCCAAGTTCGCTCAAAGTTGCGCAGCATTTTGAGCAGCTCCTTGTGCTTATCGGTGATGCACTTTAAGCGTTTGGCAAGCGGGTCAAGCGTAGTCATTTTAACCGTGATAGCTTGGTGCTGGTTAAAACCGACAGGGACTTTGGCTTCAATCGCTGCACGGATTTTAGCCAGATTATCGGGCAGTTGGTAGGCTTTGAGCGACAGTCGCACCGCGTTCATGCCGCAGCCGATATCCACACCCACCGCCGCAGGAATAATCGCATCTTTAGTCGGAATCACACTACCCACAGTCGCACCCTTGCCCACATGCACATCAGGCATCACCGCAATGTGGTGATGGACAAATTCAAGCTGGGCAAGATTACGTAACTGCTGGATGGCTTCTTGTTCAATATCTTTGGTAAATACTTTGACAGGTACGCCATGTTGCGCAGATTTATTTAATACTAATTGAATACTCATATATTTTTTCTGTTTGAATGCTAAATTCACACCCTTAAAATTTTTAGCGTAGCAAATTTAGACCAATAAATGATAATTAAAATTTTTTGAAATAACTTTGATAAGTAAATTTAAACAATAAAACGTCGTCCAATCGTTTAACACGACTGGCAAACAAGACTGACACACGTAAATGCGTTTGAAAAACTTACTGCTCTGAAAAAGTTTATTATCGCGGGGTGCGTTTTAGCTATCCGACAATTCCTGTGACATGTAAAAATAGGGGCATGGGAAAATAGGAAAATTTTAGACAACAAAAAACCCAAATTATTACCATCACAATAAACACAATCAAAAGCCAATATTCGCTTTATCATCAGTCAGTTACTATTGATGGTGATGCTTTGGGTTTGGTAAATCAAAATCGGTAAATGTAGAGCGTATCGCATATACGCGGTTAAAAAACCAAATTTTAATTAGTTAAAACAGACGGCAGACACATCAACAGTGTTGTTTAGACGTTTTACGTTGTGAGTAAGTACGGACATCATGTGTCTCCTTTTTCCCTTTTGCTAGGGTGGCGGTTTTGGCGATGGTACTAACATCAGAATGCCAAAACAAAGCTGAAATAAAAGTTTGAGTGCGTTCACAGTTTGATATGTTATCAAAACTAATGAATGAGCGACATACTATAAAACTTTATTTGTCGATATGCAAATTTTTTTATAAAAAAACCAGCGACAGGGGTCACTGGTTGTTTATAAGGCTTAAGGTAAAAATTAAGCTGGAATACGAAGTACTTGACCTGGATAGATTTTATTTGGGTCAGATAATAATGGTTTGTTGGCTTCAAAGATTTTGTTGTATTGGTTGGTATCACCATACACTTCTTTTGAAATTTTTGACAGCGTATCGCCTGATTTCACTGTATACATACGAGATTCTGGCTCTTGCGTTGCAACCGTGATATTGTCTTCCACTTGTGCAACATACTGTACATTACCTGCCGCTAGAATGGCTTTTTCGCGCTCTGCTTGGTTAGCAGCGGAACCATTAATGGTTACTTTGTCATTGTTACCGTCATAGTTGACTGATAGATTGTCAATTTTGGCATTTTGTTGGATGCGCTGAATCAATAAGTTTGCAATCTCTTGTGCAGATGGCTCAGTAGAAGCGGCAGGCGCTGCGGTTGGTGCAACGTTTGATGCAGGTGTCGATGCTGGCGCAGCGTCTTTGTTACGATGAAAGATTTTATCACCGATGTCTTTTGCAAAACTAAATAGTCCCATTTGTTTTTCCTTATGTTTTAATATTTTAATATACGATTTTTAATGTCTGGTTTGTTGAAACTCTTAAATGACCGTTTCAATACCTCAAATGACTAGAACGACCTCAAATCACTACAACGATAATCGTGTTAATGATGGCGTTATTCTAGTTGCCCTCTAGATTAGCAAAAACTTAAATTGATGAGCATAAGTATTTAGTAAAAGAATGTTACTGATTGCAAGTAGTCTTTCATTTATTACGTCATTTATTACGCCAATTTTCTATGCCATTTATTCCTTTAGGGTTAGGGGATAATGGAGAAAAACACGAAAGTGCCTAACATGACTAAATGAATGATGCCATGTAAAAAAGTGGTGCGCCCGGTACTTAAAGTATTGATGGTTATCATCAGCGTAATGACTAGCATTAGCCCTTCTTTAGCAGACAACCCAAACATGACGGGCGTTGCTGTGAAGATTGAATAAAGCGCGATAACAGGAATTGTCAACGAAATAGACGCCAAAGCCGAGCCGAGCCCCAAATTTAAACTGTTTTGCAGCTGGTTGTTGTAGGCAGCTTTTACCGCAGCAATAGATTCAGGCAACAGTACCAAGGCAGCAATGATAATCCCTAACACAATTTTTGGCATACCCATCGCCAGCAGCGCCGCTTCCATCGCAGGCGACAACATTTTAGCAAGACCCACGACCGTCACCAAACTGAAAAACAGAAATCCCACACTCATCGCCATGGTTAGCGCATTATCACTGTGATGCAGGTCTTCTTGCCCATCAGCAATAAAATAATCTCGGTGACGAATGGTTTGGGTAAAGATAAATGCGGCATACAAAATCAAACAGCAGATCGCTACAAACAGCAGCTGAGCGCCAATCATAAAACCGCCTGCGGCAGAGGTGGTAAAATTGGGTAAAATAAATACGATTAATGCAATCGCCAATAACACACTAATTGCCGCTTTACTGCCATGCAAACTATAACGCTGTACATAATTTTTGATACCACCAATTAACAGGCAAATACCAATAATCCCGTTACAAATCAGCATCACTGCTGCAAATACCGTATCACGGGCAAGCACCGCGGCATCGGTGGGTGTGCTACTACTCATGAGTGCCAAAATAAGTGCCACTTCAATCACAGTGACCGCCAATGCCAAAACCAACGTACCAAAAGGCTCCCCCACTTTGTGAGCAATCACCTCAGCGTGATGTACGGCAGCAAAAACTGACCCCATCAAAAAAATCGCCGTCACGGTATTCATGATGATACCCGAGGGATGCCAAATCAAATGCACCGCAAGCACTAAAGCGGCAATACTTGGCGACAATAACGTCCAAATGGGTAAATTGATATTATATTTTTGGTTCAGCCAAAATGTTTTCGCCATATCCCCTCCGCTCTATCTATATTTTCTAATTTATCATATAAATAGATAATATGGTCAAAAATATTAAAATTCAATTAAAAATGAAATTATTTCTCATTATTTTGTAATTTATGCCAGTAAATTATTGGTAAAAGGCACATAAAGCCAATCAGCATACTCACCAAAAAATGCCATTGATAACCCAAAAAATGCGCCATATAGCCGCTGGCAAAATGTGCTGAGCCGCCCAACACCGTCAACAGACAAACCTGCACGGTAAAATCACTCCCCGCATTGGCAGGGCGTGAATAATGCATAATGGTCGTAAGCATCGCAATCAGCGCCAACGATGCACAAAAATGCTCCAGCGCATTGACAACATATAGCCACAAAAAATCCGTCAGTAACTGATGATAAAACCCATAAGCCACCAAGCCATACAACCCTGTGGTCAGCGCTTGGGCAAGATTAAAATACAGCAGGGACGTAAAGCGAGTGAGTCGTTTCATCAAAATTGTGGCGACCCCTGCCCCAGCGACTGAGGCAGCCGAGCCCAAAATAGTTGCCCAAAAGCCAATTTGCTGCAAGTTGAGTCCGACATCGACCATCATCGGTTTGACCATGCCGCTTGAAATACCATCAGCAATTTTATAGGTCAATAACACCCCTAGCCAAGCCAGCATCTCCCGCGATGACCAAAAATACTGATAATGGCGGCTAAGGTAATTTTTTAGCGCCTTCAAACTGCCAGATTTTGCTACCTGTACTTGTTTTTTTGGGGGTTCAACCGAAGTGTGGGTGTGCTCTTTAAAAAACACAATGGGCACGGTATTAAGTGCCACCAAAGCCGCCATAGCAAGAAAACTATTACGCCAGCCCCATTGTTCTAATAGCATCAGCAACACACCGCCACCGACAATAAGCCCCAGCCGATAGCCGATGACTTGTACGGCATTGCCTTGGCTTTGGCGATGATGGTGATTGGTCGTCTGATTCACAGAATCAAGATTAGGCGCAGGCATATCATGGGTCAGCGGTTCTTTGGGCGCCATAGCCGTTTTAAGCAAACGGGTTGCTAGCCCATCCGTCGCCACATCGTGTGTCGCCCCAATGAGACTTAAGGTAAATAACATCCCGTACAACGTCATCACCGAACTGGTTTGTGCCAAATTATGCGGTTCAAAAAACGCCACCGCAACCAGTATGACAATCGACAGCCCTTGCATCGGCAAAATCCAACTTTTGGCGCGTCCGATTTTCTGTGAATAATAGCCGTCCACGACAGTAGCCCACAGGAATTTAAGCCCCCAAGGTACCAAAATCAGCCCCGACCAACCAATGGCAACCAGTGAGACTTTGTATTCGCGTAAAATCGCTGGCAAGGCTTGGGTGATAAATCCTGCGGGCAAACCTTGTGCCAAGTATAAGGTGAGCAGTAAGCCTAATGTTTTATAGTGGGTCAAATGAGTGCTGGATGGTGGCGCAGGCGACTTTGATAACGGCATAGGACTACCACAGGTAGATTATTTTTATAGTCGGGAGAGGGGCGTAAAACCTACGCCCTAATAACAATATAAGCTTCAATGACAACAAATAACGGATGAAAAATTAGTTAAATACCACCGTTTTATTGCCTGTAACAATCACCCGGTTTTGTAGATGCCAACGCACGGCACGGGTCAGCACGCTACGCTCGACATCTTGTCCAATCGCCCGCAATTCTGCCACATGGTGGCGATGGCTGACACGGTGCACGTCTTGCTCAATAATTGGTCCTTGGTCAAGGTCGGCTGTGACATAATGCGCGGTGGCACCAATCAATTTGACACCTTTTTCATACGCTTGGCGGTATGGATCAGCACCGACAAAGGCTGGCAAGAATGAGTGGTGAATATTGATAATTTTCATGTGCCAGGCGGCGGTAAATTCAGCGGACAAAATCTGCATATAGCGCGCCAGCACCAACAAATCACAGTCTTTTACCAGCGCTTGAATTTCGGCTTCTGCTTGTACTTTATTGTCTTTGCTCACAGTCACTTGATGAAATGGCACACCAAAATTTTCTACCGCTTGGCGCAAATCATGGTGATTACTGACGACACAGGTAATCTCACAATCTAGTTGCCCTTGTTGCCAGCGCCACAGCAAATCAAGTAGCGCATGGTCGTATTTGGACACCAAAATCGCCACTTTTTTACGTTTACTGTTGTCAAATAGTTTCCACTCCATTTGATACATGCGAGCGACGGTATGCTCAAAACTGCCTTTCATATTATCGATGATATTGTCTAAATCATTGATAGCCATTTCAAGGCGCATAAAATATTGACCGCCTTCGGGTTCAGTCGAGTATTGGTCAAGGCTGATAATATTGGCGCCATAACGATAAAAAAATTCGGATACAGCTTGCACAATGCCTGCGCGGTCTTGGCATTTAATCAATAAAGTTGCAGTAGCTAGTTGGCTCATGAGGTACTTCTTGTGTTCAGTTTTCAAAAGATGCCATTGTAGCGATTTTTGTGCTGACAAAGAAGTCTAAACCCGTTAAAAGCCTTGTTAGATATAAAAATTTTCTTGAGATTGGCGAACCCCTAACTTTTAACTTAACTTTTAGTATATCTTTTAACTTAAATTACCCAAATCAACTTCGGTCAAGCGCCAGCGCCCTTTTTTCTTTGAGCGTCCACCTGCGCTTTGACCAGCGATTACCGCGGCGCCACCGAGCAATTTATTCAGTGTCTGACTATGATAGGCATGACAAATCGCACACGCCAACCCATCTGCCGCATCCGCTTGCGGCTGTATCTCAAGGCTCAACAGGCGCATCACCATAAGCTGAATCTGCTCTTTGTCTGCCGCGCCATAGCCACATACCGCTTGTTTGATTTGCCGTGCGGTATATTCAGCTACTTGCAAATCTTTAGCAACCATAGCGGCAATCGCTGCACCCCGCGCCTGCCCAAGCTTGAGCGCGGTATCGGGGTTTGATGCCATAAATACTTGCTCGATGGCAGCGGTCATGGGTTCATTGGTGTATTTTTGATAATGCTCAACAATACGGCTAATCCCATCAAATATCCGCTTTAACCGCTCGGGCATGGTTTCCCCTTGGCTGTAAGCATGAATCGTGCCTGCATCCAAATGTTCAAGTTTATCCCCACTCAACCGAATGATGCCATAGCCTGTCAGACGTGAGCCTGGGTCAATACCAATAAAGATGCTCATAAAAGATGCTCGTATAAAAAGATACCCACAAAACAATTTTGCTAAAAATGCAGTCGAAGTTAAAAACATCGAAGCTAAAATATCGAAGCTAAAAACGCAATCAAATTATAGCATTTATCAAAAATTTAACGAAAAAATTGCTGAATTTCAAAAAACTATTTGATAGTTTTATGCATTACCCCCATCATTATTGCATTGGTTAATGATTCATCGTTTGTTCTTTATATCTTTATAGTTTATTCACAATTTAGGAATCGTATTTTCATGGGAAATATAGTTGGGATTGCCATTGTCTGGTTGATTATTGAGATGCTAGTTTGGTATCTAATCGCACAATTTGTCAGTGGCTGGTGGGTGTTTTTGTGGTTTGTCGTGGCTGGCTTTGTGGGTGCCGCACTCATTAAAAAAGGCATAGCCACCTTAAAACCGATGGCTGGACAAGCGCAAGCTGCCATGCTTAACCCTGCCATGCGTCCCAATGAAAATTCCGTGGTTAAAGCGATTGCTTTTGCGGTGGCAGGTATCTTGTTGGTACTGCCAGGTATTTTAAGTGATATTGCGGCACTTATTGTGTTATTACCCGCGGTACAAAATAAGTTTAAAGCCTTTGCCAAAGACTATGCCACTAAAAACCCAGAAAAATTGATGCAAATGATGGCAAGCAAAATGGGCGGTATGGATCCCTCAAAAATGGGTGGCTTAGGGGGTCTTGGCGGCATGGGTGGACAAAACCCGTTTGGTGGTCAAAATCCATTTGGCGGTATGGGCGGACAAAGTCCATTTGGGGGCTTTGGTGGCAAAAATAACAACGGCGGTAAATTTGGCACGACCATTGACGGACAAGCCAAAACGGTCAACTCGAACGCCAAACGCATCACCCGCTCTGCCAATGATGACTAGAAGATGGATAAAAAATTGACTATTAAACATTAATAAATTTAAGGCATCCCTAGTATGCCTTTTTTTATCCCCTATTTTTGCGAAAAACTGGGTTTACTTTTTGCAAAAATTCATGCAATGTGATTTACTTAAGACAAAATTTGTTATATAAATTCTATAATGATACAATTTGTTTCGTTTTGGAATTTTTAGTTTTGAGCGTAATTTTTATTTTTGATAAATGTTTTTATTTTTGGTAAATGATATTAACAACATTGGTTAGCGACAAGGAGTGAATGTATGACCAGCAAAGTATATGACAGCGCAGCTGCGGCACTTGAAGGCGTCATCAAAGATGGACAAACGATTGCGGTGGGTGGTTTTGGTCTGTGTGGTATTCCCGAAGCTTTAATTGAAGCCTTGCGAGATAGCGGCGTTAAAGATTTGACCTGTATCAGCAATAACGCTGGTGTCGATGGTTTTGGTTTAGGATTATTGCTAGAGACTCGCCAAGTCAAAAAAATGATTGCGTCGTATGTGGGTGAAAACAAAGAATTCGAACGTCAGTTTTTATCGGGTGAATTGGAAGTGGAATTGACCCCACAAGGGACGCTGGCAGAAAAATTGCGTGCAGGGGGTGCGGGCATCCCTGCGTTCTTTACCGCCACTGGCGTAGGCACCCAAATTGCTGAAGGTAAAGAAGAACGTGAATTTGACGGTCGTCAATATATCCTTGAGCGCTCATTAGTCGCTGATGTGGCACTGGTCAAAGCCCAAAAAGCGGATAAAGCGGGCAACTTAATGTTCAACAAAACGGCGCGAAACTTTAACCCAGATGTCGCCACGGCAGGTAAAGTCACCATTGTCGAAGTTGAGCAATTGGTGGAAACTGGCGAGCTAGACCCTGACCAAATTCATTTGCCGGGTATTTATGTGCATCGCATCGTGGTCAATGCCAACCCAGAAAAACGCATCGAAAAAGTGACGACCAAAGAACAGACAAACTAGGATATAAGGAGATTACCATGGCATGGACTCGTGAACAAATGGCACAAAGAGCCGCTAAAGAACTACAGGACGGCTTTTATGTCAATCTAGGTATCGGTTTACCGACCTTAGTGGCGAACTATATTCCAGAAGGCGTCAATGTTTGGCTACAATCAGAAAATGGGCTGCTTGGGATTGATGAATTCCCAACACCCGATAAAGTTGACCCAGATTTAATCAATGCGGGCAAACAAACCGTCACCACAGCGACTGGTGCGAGCTTTTTTTCAAGCTCACAGTCATTTGCCATGATTCGTGGCGGCAAAGTCAACCTTGCTATCTTGGGTGCGATGGAAGTTTCAGACAGTGGCGATCTTGCCAACTGGATGATTCCTGGCAAGATGGTCAAAGGCATGGGCGGCGCGATGGACTTGGTCGCAGGCGTTCAACGCGTCATTGTATTGATGGAACATACCAATAAACATGGCGAGCCAAAAGTATTGGCTGAATGTACGCTACCCCTCACAGGCAAAAAAGTGGTGAATCGTATCATCTCTGATTTAGCCATCATGGATGTGACCGATAACGGTCTAAAACTGGTTGAGCTGGCAGACGGTGTCACGTTTGAAGAATTACAATCAAAAACGCCTGTAACCATTGCACAATAATTGCACTCTAACACCTGCAAGATAACAACTGTAAAATAGCGCTGTCACAAGTCAGCGTTAAATTGCCATTAAAAGGACAGTGATGCTGTCCTTTTTTATGGTTTTTTTATGGGTATGGCTTTTTTACTTTCGGTAATTTGTCCTCTATAATGACATCATTATCAACATTTATCCAACGCTATGATTGCATCTCGCTTCTCTCATCCCAAATTTATCACCGATGAAGACAATCCGCTGATTGATCGTAAATATCCCAATGAGATGACAGCCGAGGATGGCGTGGCATTGCCGCAAATTTATCGGTTTGACTTTACCGAGGTGCCAGATTTTAGCCAAACAGTGATGCAAATCACCCCTGTGATTGATGCACCCAATATGATGGTTATGCCTAATGATCATGAAGCGGTATTGGAAATTGTCACCCCTGCTACTGATAAATCCGTGCGCATGTCTCAACAAACGGCGTCATCGGCGGCGCCCACTTCGCTCAACAATCCCCTTACTTCTCAATCGCTAACTAGCAAAATCCCATCAAAAGCACGCTCAAATCGCCAAGTCATTGCGCAAGCAAGAGCCCAAGCCAAACAAATTGAACAGCAAAAACAACTTGAAGAACAGCAACGCCAAGCAGAGGAAGTTGCGCGATATAAGGCAGAAGTTGAAGCCGCGCTACTCAATCCCACACTGCATAAAGGACTGCTCAATCAGCGCAAATCCATTGCCGAATCACAGGCAGTGGTCAACAAACATGCGATTTTTGGCGAGCTTGC
Source organism: Moraxella sp. 179-F 1C4 NHS (assembly GCF_045370505.1). Taxonomy (NCBI): domain Bacteria; kingdom Pseudomonadati; phylum Pseudomonadota; class Gammaproteobacteria; order Moraxellales; family Moraxellaceae; genus Moraxella; species Moraxella sp. 179-F 1C4 NHS. Next base: position 183,318 of record NZ_JBIQEC010000003.1, read on the forward strand.
ACAGGATTTGCAGACCATTCAATGGCTTAATTCAAGTCTGACTGAGCAAAACCGAGCAATGTATGAAAAAGCGGTTGCGCTGATTCAAACAGCGCAATCAAGTGGCAATGCATCGGAAAATAATTTATTAGAAAACAGTGTACTCGAAGACAATGTAGCAGCAGGAAATGTAGTGGAAAACACTCTATCAGCAGATAATTTGGCAACAGTCTTAAAAGTGATTGATGAATTTGCCGAGAATGGTCTTGCTGATGCATTGCTGCGCCAAGCGCTGTGGCTATTTGAAGGCAATCACTTACTCAAGATTTCTCAAAACTCCCAACAAGCTTTGCTATTGTTGCAACAAGCAGCCTCGCAACAAGACAATCGCGCGGAGAAATTACTCAGTAAACTCTACTATGCAGGACATGGGGTTGAGCAAGATAACGAGATGGGCAAATACTGGCTAGAGCTGGCTGCGGCACATGGTCACCCTGACGCCATACGCATTTCACAAGGTATTGCCACCCTGTCATTACTCAAGCAAACCCAACGCGAAGATACTAGCTATGGCAAAAAAATGGCGCTTGCGACTGCGGCGCTGATTATGTTCATGATACTGATATTTGTGGCAGTTAAAGTTTAAAGATTTGGATGAATTGTGATTTACATATTAAACAAGGTTAAACATCCAAACCACTAACAAAAAATTTAGCCATCAGTAGGGTCGTCAGATGGCACTAGTACGTCCTCATCATTAGGCTCATCGCTCGCCAAGTTTGGCGTCAGCAGCGGATAATTGTTTAAGATATAACAAAACAATTCAGCCGTTTTTTGGGTGTCATATAAAGCAGAATGCGCTTCATTACCATCAAATTCTAGTCCAGCGAGTTTGCACGCTCTCGCCAGTACCGTTTGACCAAACGCAAGCGCGGATAAGGTGACGGTATCTAACACGGAGAACTGGTGAAATTGGCTTTGATTTTTGCTATTGGTACGCTCAATTAAAGCATTTAAAAAGCCCAAGTCAAAATGCGCATTGTGCCCCACCAAAATACATTTGGTACATTGGGTTGATTGACGCACCGTTTTTAAATATTTAAAAATACGGCGAATGGCGGTTTTTTCATCTTCGGCAATGGCTTTTCGCATCGGGCTATGCGGATTAATGCCGGTGAATTGCAGGGCGCGCGCTTCAAGATTTGCCCCTTCAAACGGCTCAATATGGGCATTGACCGCCTCCCCTGGGTAAAAACGCCCGGTATTATCCATCAAAATTGGAATACAGGCAATCTCAAGCAAAGCATCGGTTTTTGGATTGAATCCTGCTGTCTCTACGTCCACCACCACGGGCAAGTAATTGCGAAAACGGTTGGCAATAGTCATCGATTCAGTTGTGGCGGTCATACGTTACCTTGCGGAAAAAAAACAGAAAAAATAAAGGGTGAAAAATCATACGGCTAATTTAAATGGCATCACTTTCCAGTCCAGCGTTTGTCCAGCCATCAGCGGGGTCAAATCTTTACCGTCAAGATAAGGATAATGCTCGGGGACTTGCCATGCTTCACGCACCAAGGTCACTTTATCACTATTGGTAGGTAAGCCATAAAATTTTGCCCCGTGAATACTGGTAAAGCCTTCTAACTTGTCAAGTTTGCCCACGCTGTCAAAGGCTTGGGCATACAAGGGCAGCGCAATCGATGCGCTGTAACAGCCTGCACAACCGCAAGCATTTTCCTTGGTATGTGTCGCATGGGGCGCAGAGTCAGTGCCAATAAAGAATTTGGGATTACCACTGGTTGCTACATCAAGTAATACTTTTTGGTGACTTTGGCGTTTTAAAATCGGCAAGCAATAGAAATGCGGTTTAATCCCGCCCACCAGTAGGTGATTACGATTAAACAGTAAATGCTGCGGGGTAATCGTCGCTGCGACATTTTTGCCCTGTGACAACACAAAGTCAGCGGCGTCACTGGTGGTGATGTGTTCAAAGACGATTTTTAATTTTGGAAATTTATCAATGAGATTGACCATCACTTCATCAATAAAGCGTTTTTCACGGTCAAAAATATCAATATGATGGTGCGTCACTTCACCATGAACCAACAGCGGCAAACCCAACGCTTCCATCTTGGCAAATACATCGGTGCAATGATTGATATGGCTCACACCATCCGCAGAATTGGTGGTCGCACCTGCAGGATATAACTTGACTGCTTTTACTACACCTGAATCAACAGCAGCTCCGATGTCTGCTGCTGTCAGTGACTCGGTCAAGTAAAGCGTCATCAATGGCTCAAATTGCTGTGAGATACTGTCGTTGGGCACTTGCGCCAAAATACGCTCACGATAAGCGATAGCATCAGCGGCTGTTTTGACGGGCGGCACCAAATTTGGCATACAAATAGCGCGGCGAAAATTAGCTGCAGCATGTGGCACCGTCGTGACAAGCGCCTGCCCGTCCCGTAAGTGAATATGCCAGTCATCAGGTGCAGTAATAGTAAAAGTATTGATAGGTGTAGTCGCTGCGCTCATGATTTCCTCGAACAGTTTTGAGAATGCCTTAAAAAAACAACGTCAAAAACCGATAATTGAAGCGTTGAAAAACTTGTGCATCATAGCAGTTTTAAGCAAAAAACGACATGAAAATATTCGCAAACCCAGTACTCCGACAAATAATACGTCAGTTTATGTCGTTTTTATGCCAGTTGGTTTTTATGACGGTGTTAATGGGTTTTGGATTTACTACTGGGTTTGTTATTTGCTTTATTGTTTATCTTATTATCCACCTTGTTATCCACTTTTTTATTCGCTTTGTCATCTGCCTTATTATTCGTCGTGTTATTTGCCTTTTTTTCAGGCTTTCTAGCGGATTTTTTGTCAGTGGCGATTGTTGACGATGATGAGGCTTTCTGCGCTTTTTGTGGCGATTTTTGTTTTACAGTTTTATCGTTAGTCGCTGATTTTTTGCTAGCGCTAGCGGCTTTTTCAGAGGACTGCTTGTCGCCTTTGGTCATTAAGTTAGCTTTTTTGTTATCTGTTTTAGCATTATTTCTAGAATCAGGGCTAGAATCACGGTTAGAGTCAGTGCCAGAATCAGGGCTGGTTGTTTTTTTGCGCTCTTTGTTAGACTGCTTTTTGTCGGATTTTTTCGTGTCTTGCGCTTTTTTAGCTTGCGCTGAATGCTTATTATCTTGTGATTTGTGATTATCTCGTGGTTGATTACTATCTTGTAGTTCAGAGATAGCTGCTTTTTTATTAGGCTCAGTCATTGCTATCGGATTAGTCATATCCGCTACAGAGGCGACTTTTACTATTGCCACATCGTGATAAACCGGATGTGCCTCTGACATTTTTGCGGATGGTTGAGTGGCGGCAGGCTTATCTTTGACGCTCACCAACGCGCCTACCCCGCCAAAAACGGCGACAGATAATACAGTGGCGGTCGCAATCCAATTTTTTTGTAACTTATCTATCCAATGACTGGGTTTGCGAACTTGCGGTTTGGCAAAAATATTGCTGGCTGAAAGGGCTGTTTGTGTGTTTGACGTCACCGCTTTGTTTATTTGGCGATTGCCTTTTGAAATCACCTGTCGATTGAAGTGAGCCTGCGGGATGGTCATTGGCGCAATGTTAAAGAAATTGGACGGTTTATAAATAGTTATTTGCTGAATAATATGCTGTTGATAGACAGGCAAGTCCGCAACATTTTGAATTTTTGACCATGTTAATTGCTGTTGCTGCATTGCTTGAAAACTGACAGCGCGTTTAAAATTCACTGCATTTATCAGCCCCGTATCTTCTGGTGACATAAAAAAAACCGGCTGCATCGCAAGCCACTCAGTAATCTGCGCTGAGTCTATGGTTTTTTGTAGCGAACTTATCGTATCTGCCAAATTTATCACCGCCAATGCAGTGATAGTCTGCCAAATAGTTAACAGCTTATCTAAGGGTAGATGGGTTTTTTCCAGTAGCACGCCGGCAATCATCGTTTTTTGGGTTTCATCATCAAACACCTGCTCAAAAATTGATGGGCTATTTTTAGACAGTTGTTTTAAGGTTACAAAGTTGATGCCGTTTTCAGTAAAATTTTTTGTAACTAAAGTCGTGAAAAATTCGGGGATAAGACTATTTTTATCTGTTACCTGTGGCAAAGTTTGATGGATTAACGACGAATTTTGCTGAATTTTTGCCGATAACTGATAAAGCACGACTTTTAATAGCTCAGGCATGACTTTTTTTAGATAACAAATTGATAGTTGTGACCCATCTGCGACTATCGGTAGCAATGGCGGCAGAGTGTTTGCCCAAAAATGATATAGCGATATATGGTCAATGATATTACAAGGCATTGAGGGATTTTTTGACAGCATACTTTATCACTTAATTTACATTTTTTGGCGTTGGAGTGGTTAGTGAGTTTTTAGCAATATCGTAGATGCTGGGCAACTTCTTTATACGCACTCTAAAAAAATAGCGTTAAATTTAGAAATCTTGTTGATACTTTATAATTTGGTAGTGGTTTGAAAAGTATGCTGAGAAAGAAATAGAAAAGACAACTTGGTAAAAAGATGATAATTTGAGGT
>NZ_JBIQEC010000040.1:0-10628 GCF_045370505.1 Moraxella sp. 179-F 1C4 NHS
TTACTGCTTCGCTATTTTTTTATCAAAATTTCCTCATTATGTTCTTTTGTATATTAAATGTTCAACACAACCTAATATTAGGTCAAAAAGTTTACTTATAAACCATGGTGTAGGGGAGAATTGTGAATTATTTTTAAAAAATCGCCAACATTTGGTAAAATAGTCGTGGCAAAAAATAGTTCATTTAACGTGACAAATATCAGAGTTTGAAGAAATAAACCGATATTAAATGACTCTAAAATACATCGTAAAAAAATCCCTGTAACTATTGTAGTTTCAGGGGTTTCACCTTAAAATCATTTAAGGTAATTAGGTGTAATTTTCGCGCCGCAACTTTGCCAAGGTCGGGGTCGCGAGTTCGAATCTCGTTTCCCGCTCCAAATTCAAGAAAGCCTAACTTAATAGTTAGGCTTTTTTATTGTCTACAAATCCACCAGTATCAAGGCTTTAAAGCTTTGTGCGCCTTTTTTTACTAAGAATTCTTTGTTAATTTAACTAATCAATTTTTTGCAAAATTTTAGACCGTGACCAAAACGTGACCATTTTGTGACCACGCATTTTTTACCATTTTCTAAAGTGACCCCGACCGTGAAATCGGGGTTTTAAATGAATTTAATAATAATTTAAGTTAATCTAAGTTTTGAATTTGTTCGATAGCAAACAAAGTTTGTTTAAATTTTTGGGTTTTGCCGTAATACGAAAACTAAAAATTTTATAAACAATCACTGTCTCAATTTTTTCTTTCAAAATTTGTAAGCATTTGCAATATCACCCTTCTGCCACTTTTATCCACACTACTTACAATGCCTTCCGCTTCCATTCTATCGATTAACCGAGCAGCACGGTTATAACCGATACTAAATTTGCGCTGAATACTCGATGCTGAAACCTTACCACCTTCTCGGATAAAACTTACCACTTCATCATATAGTGGATCTGGTTGAGATGGGTCATAAAACCGCATGGGTATTTCCTGCATATACGATTCAATCAGTTCATTAATTTCCTGCGACTGAGTCACCACATAATTTTGCCTTTCATCGAGTTGCCATTTTTCACAAGCTTGATTAATTTCAGTTTGTGTTGCAAAAATAGGTTGTAGATATTTTGATTCATCGCTACCAGAAGGTAAAAATAGCATATCCTCATTGGTTAGCAGTTCTGCACCCGAACTATCTAAAATGGTTTGTGAATCAGATTTAGTATTAACTTCAAAGCTTAGCCGAGTTGGGATATTGGCTCTTATTAATTCTGTAATCACATCCACAGAAGGATAATTAGTTGATAAAATTAAATGAATTCCCGCTGCACAGGCTTTCTGCGCAATGTTGATTATCATTTTTTCATTCGATAATGTACCATCTAGCATCAGCTCTTTTAACTCACTGAAGATGACCACAATTCTTGGTAAGGGTTGAAATAGGGCTGAAATCTGCTCAAAATCAATAATGGGATTATCAACCACTCGGTAACGAGCTATTAATTTGCTAAGTTCGTTAGTTTCTTCCATCTTTTGATTGAAGTCCACCAAGTTTCTTGTTTTGGTTAGACTCATTAATCGATAACGACGTTCCATTTCTAACTGACACCAAGCCAAGTTTCGAGTTGCATTTTCCCTATTACTAATTGGGGCTATCAAATGTGGTAAGTTTTGATAATCCGTAAACACGGGTTTTTCACTGTCAATGAACATAAGCCTAACTTGCTCAGGGCTATATTGCATCAATATACTGACCATTAAAGTGTGCAACATTTTGTTGGTCGTATCTTTTGAACGGCCTGTCATGAGTAAATGTGGCGCTTTAGTAAGATTTAAATAAGTTGCCTGTTTTGGGTATTGATAGCCCATAAATAGATGAATGGCATTATTATCAAATGCAGATGATTTACTGGCTAGTAGCGAGAGCAAGCTCACATCCCATTGCTCTTTGGATAATGGTAATTGGTTTTGTGATTTTTTTGACGACAGCTTTGATCCGTTATTGTCATACCAAAAAGCGAATGTCGCAATATCACAGCGATTATCCTTAGCTGTAAATGAAATACCATAAAAAATACTGCTTTGCTCTGCGATAAATGTTTCCATTGCTTTGCTAATCTTTTCTTGATCGTTAAAGTTGAAGTTATCAGAAGTTGTGATATTCATAATAATTGCTGTATATTTTGGTGATATATCCGGTACAAACTGAAATTTATTAGCATACCTAGACAAATCATTGAAATTATCATTGGTAGTGCGATAAGAAATGAATCTTGCGGTATTGGTATTCTCATAACAAAGTAAAAAATCATTTTTATCAATACGTATAAAATTCTCATCGCTGGTTACATGGTTGATTGTCGCCACCAAAATATCAACATCATCAGGCTCACACCACATAATTTTGTCAGCGACCTCTACACTGTCGTCATTCATTTCATCTTTATTAGTTACGATACCAACTAATAATTCAGCACCGACTTGTTGTTTGAAATCTAGTAATTTTTCGCTATCAAAGTGAGCATTTACTTTAAAAAAAGCAAAATGTGCTTCAACGCCGTTAAAGTTATTATCTTGTTGGTATAAGATGGCAGTCACAGGTAGGTTATTATTTGGGTAATAATTAGTTATTAAGTTGTCCATGATTGATAATCCTATAGTCGCTGTGGCAATGATAAATCATTTATTTAAGTGCCCAGCTATGGATAAGATTGTATTCTTCTTGTTCACAGCTGAAGCGTTTTGATATGACGCGGCTTTTCTTGCCAATCGCAGGCAAACTATAATCCCAGAACTCAACTTCAAAAATGGCAAATCCTTCATCATCTAAGGCAATTAAAGTAAAACAAAACTTATCATCGCCATAGTCATGTTCTTCATTTCTTTCAATTGGCTCTTCAAAGACCACCTTACATTTGAGACTTAACTGATAGCCATCAAATTTCTCAGGGTGCATGGGGAATTCTTTCCAAGCGATGTCAGTGACTTTAAAATGATTCATGGGTTTTCCTTGGCTTAATTGATTTAATGATATTGAGTGTAAAACATTAATCGGACAATTCATGTCTGATTAAACTGTTTTTTAGAAAAAAATAAGGCTTATAAGATAGTGTTCCTATAAGCCTCTGAGTAAATCATAAGTTTCAAGGTTGGAAATTTGGAGCGTGCTGATTGATGTTAATGACAATATATTTTTCATAATTCTTAGCGATTTTTGGCGGTAAAATCACGCCATGTAATTGGGCTCGCAAGTCGTCCCAACGCTCTTCAAGCACTTGCCAGTTATATTCATCATATGTACCTTTAAAAATAATCGGGTGAATGTTAATTTTCGGAATAGACATTGGCGATTTTGCTTGTAGATAATCCTTTAACTGGCGTTCCCATAAGCTACCGAGTCTATCGACCCTGCCAATTTGTTGCTCAACTACGCCAGGATTCCACTCAGCGTGTAGCAAAATCACCGTTCGACACGCCTCATGTAGGTTCAAGCCTTCTCTGCCTACTAACGACTGGCAGACTAAAACTTTAGGAAAAATATTGGCATTATTAAAGGTATAACGTAGGTGACGGCGAGTATTATGCTCTGTTGTTCCATTCATCAAACGGGCTAACTTACCTTCTGGATTATCATATTCCTGCGTCAAAGCCGTTTTAAATTCTTCATAAAGCACTGATTCATTATAATAGCTTTCTTCATCATCCTTGACCTGAATAAAAATATTTACCAATTCTTTAAAATATTTCAAAAAATCATTAGCATTCAACTCAGCTTCAATCATGCCTTTTTCTTGCAAGGCTCTGGCAAGTAAGGCGGTCATATTGCTTTGAGTATCTGCTTTTAAATATTGAACAATAGCACTCGCAACAGAGTCATTATCGTCGTTGGCTATTTCTTGGATATATTTATCAATTTGATTGCGTAGGTTTCTACGCTGATTTTCAAGCTGTTGATACTGCTTTTCCAATTTATCATTAATTTTATTAAGTTTTTCCTTATCTGGCACAGAAGCTAATGCTTGCAAATCGCTTGTTAATTTACCTTCTGCAAGCAGTTGGCTAAAAGCGGTCAATAAAACCGCTTCTTTCTCGACTTGGATTTTTGCTTGTGCCCATAACACCGATTTATCCAACGCTTGCAACATAGCTCTAGCATTGAGCATATCAACCAATGCTTGCATAGGCTTGGTGAATCGCCCAAATACCAATACTTTTTCCAATTCAATAATTTTTTCAATCTGTTTAATTGCAATGGAAATCGCAGGGTGCTGATAAAGACTGGTTTCGTGGTTCAAATTTTTAATTAACGCATTTTGCCAAAACTCAAGACGCTGAGCTTGTTTTTTATCATTATTCTTTAACGATATTGTTTCAACATGATATTCAAGTTTATCTTGCTCAAGTTGAGCCTTATCCGTATCATCAGCGAATGTGCTATCCAATAAACTAGTAATGCCATGCCCATTGCCAATGGTAAGGCGTAAGCGTTTAGCAAAGGTATTAGCGTGATAATTTGCAACGAATGATAGGGCTTCTGCCGCACAAATGGCTTGCTTCCACGCTAAGTCTAAGTCTTCAGTTGAGATAGAAAATGGCAAATGCTCTCGATACTGATGATGTTCTAAACCTGTTTTGGCGACAAAGTTTTGTATCGAGGCAAGTTGGCGTTTATCGCGCCGAGAAAGGTAGGGCGTAAGGGCGGTTTCAAACTGTTTGGCTTGAGCGATAAAATTTGTGACCGCTGATTCGTTGGTTGGCATAGCCTGTACTTGTGATACAGCTTGGCTATAACTTTCAATAATCTTTGATAATTTTTCGACTTGGGCTTGAGGTAAAGAAATTCTTTGGAAAATAGCTTGCCATTGGCTACTATCTAATTCTACAGGTGTGGCAGTCAATGCCAATCGCCGACTATGTTTTGAAGATAAAATAATGCTTTCTACCAAGCTGTTGAGTGAAGATTCCTGCCCACGACTTTTATGGGCTTCATCGATAATCAATAAGTCAAACTCACCAAATCCTATACCAATCAAGGTTTCGAGTTCATCTCGTAATTCGCCATGTTTGGCATACTCAGAAGGGTCAAAAAGATGTTTCCACTCTACACGATTTTCATCCGTACTAGCAAAAAGCTTATTTATTCGAGTTTTAGCATGGTGAAAAATACTTTGACTGGCATTAATCACCCATTCGTCATCCAAATTAAAATTGTCGTGGTACCCATTTGGGAAACGCCCTGTATGGTCTTTACGCCATAACGCATACACACAAGGTAGTAATGCCCATCGCCACGCTACCGAATTATTGTTAAATCGCCAGTTGGCAAAGCCATGCGATACCATCACTAAAGACTGGTCAAACCAAGGGGCAAGATTGTCACCATCCGCCCATGCTTCTAGATACTGATAGATACTACGTACCATATTAGGGCTACTGACATCAATTTTTTTAAACTCTTCCTGCCATTGGTCACCGAGCGAAGTCGGGGCAACTACAGCCACTCTGCCTTTGGCTTGAATGACTGCTTTCGCCAAGACACAGGCAATACGGGTTTTCCCCATACCCACTTCATCGGCGATAATCATGCCATTATTAGGCAAATTCGCCATCAGCTTGGTTAAACTGAATTTTTGCCCTTGAGAAAGAAGCATTTCATCTGCGTTACTAATTTTCTGAGTTAAAATTTCATTAACTGCTTGCCAACCTTTAAATTTTGCCATGTTATGCCCCTAATTTTGCCAAATTTTCGACTTGCCATAATTTTTCGATATCTTGTATGACCTTTTCGTATTGCTTACCTTCTTTGTTTTGGTCATCTTCGGCAAAATCTGGGCGAAAGGCAGATTGTAATAACACGCTTAGCGGGTTAATGCCCAAGTCTTTTCTAAAGTAGGCAATGGCTTGTGAGTCTTTAGTCTGTGATAGCGTCTGAAATAGGCGAAAACACCACGTTTGCCAATCAGTTTGAGATATCTTAGTTTGCTTATCGGCAATGGATTCTAGCCATTGCATGACACTTCGGATGGGATAAGTTGAAGTATTATGATTTTGTGGGGCGTTTAATTCGGATGTTTTCACAAAATTTTCCTCAAAGGTATCTATTTGCTCGTCACTTATGTCGTCCGAAATTGCCATTGGAAAGTTTAATAACTGCCATAAACTATCTTCCAGTTCTAACGCTTGCAAAGGCACACCCGCGATACGCCCAAATTCATCAATCACAGGCACAAGCGACTGAAATGTCTCGCCTTGAGCTTGATAGCTTACTAACACTTCTCGTGGTAAGGTTGCGTTAGCTTCTTCGCCCCAAATAAAATAATCTTCCTGTAATGAACAAGGTTTATTGGTTTCGTCATTATGGGGGTACAGGGTTAAATCTTGTAAAATGATACTATCACTCACCATTGTTTCAGGAAGATGTAGTTTTATTAACTCATCGCTAATCTCTCCGATCAAATAACTAATTGGACTTGCTAAAAACTCAATAGTTTCTCGAAAGTCGTCACTTCCTGTTTGCAGGTCACTTGCACAACTAATTTCCTCTTCCCAACCGATCGGAAGTTGATTGGTAATCACTTGCTCAGGCTTAACACCATATTCTTCCCAATACATATTTTCTACGCTTTGAATGATACCTGCTTCAAGATTACTTTTAGAGCCAATCACATGCATAAATCCTTGTTGGCTAAGATTACCTGAACCTAGATAAATCCAAGCATTATTACAGCGATTTGAATTCTCTCGATAGTTGGCACTAAAGATAAATTTCGCATGAAGATGGCGATTTTTACCAAAGAACTTTTCGTTGATCATAGCAGGGCGAACTTTAAAGCCTTCCTTCACCAAATTATCAAAACTAAGACTAATACTTTGACAATTTTTTGGATTGACGAAGATATCCATTTCACAGCTTTGGGTAACAAAGTTATTGTCTTTAAGCCAACTTGCAATAGCACTAGGGACAGTAGCTATTTTATTTTCGCTTTGTGATTCAAAGAAACCAGAACCCAATGCCAAATAATTACGATTTTTTGCACCCAAGGTTTTGACGTAAGTTTGTAACTGGTTAAATAAAGGTTGTTTACGGTTATCAATAAATCTTGGCGTGCCTTGAGCATGTTGAACTATATTTTCAAGCCATGTCAATGATTCCGACATCGCTAGGTAAGTTTCGCTGTGCTGATTATAATTCAATAATTCGGTATTAAAATCTTTGAGTAGCCATGAAAAAAGTGACCATGCTGACTGAATATCCGAACAATTTTGACCGATTTCTGTCGTCATTTGAGCTAAATCATTAGCAGACACATCAACCGTCCAGACTAAATCCATGCTTTCGGTAAGCGTTTCTTCGGTCCAGTTGCCTGTAGATACCAATAAACGAATGAGCCACTGTGATTTATCTTGGGCATGGTGGTAGCATAAAATCGCAACTTTGGCGTGTAGCAATTGATACTTATTTTGGCTTTTAGCAGTTGGCGTCATACCTAAATGTAATAGTCCTGCCACATCTTTTGCAGAAATTTGTACATTGGTAGGGTCTAGCATTGCGACCAACGATACTTTGCCTTGCGAAGCTCGCTGTCCCTGCGTTTGGCGAGTAAAGCGTTCTAATGCGTTCACAAAAAAATTTGAGCTTGCTGAATAACCACACAACCAGCCAAAATGCCCAATGTAATCATCAGGTGCTTCAAAATGTTGGGCTAAAGATAAGGCGTTAAATTTATTTTTCATTGTTCTGCGTCCACATCCGATACGTTATTGTTGGATAACCAGTCATCTAATCGTTCTGTTAAATCAAGATGTAACAAGTATAAATTTCTCATTCGATAGGAAATATTTGACGGGAAAGGATAGGCAGACTCTACCTGTGCCTCTTCATCCACCATGATATCACCCAAAAAAGCCGAGCCAGGCTTGATTTGGTCATCGACTAATCGCAATACTTGCCCGTCTAAATTCACCAATTCCTTAATCAGCCTAATGCTATCAGATTGTTGGCAAATCCGAGAAAATTCATTGGCTTCAGCGACATGGCTTTTACTACTCAGAAATAAAGTTGCTTGTTCTCGCAGCTCTTTAAGGGATGTTGCCAAAAATTCGATTGAATCGGCTTTTAGATTAAATGTCGTTTTTTCACTATTATTACCCATATGACTTTCGATTCTGTCAAGAAGTAGGAATGCTTTAGACTGTAGGGTAAAAAACATCGCCCCTGTTGTTAAGTCATGCCAATGCTCTGAATCTATTTCTTTAGGCTTCTCAATCCAAGTAAGCTCCTCATCATGTTTATCTAATCGCTCGATAAGTTTTAACGCATTGGCACGACGTTTGGCTTGTTGGTTGCTATCGTTACCTTTTATCAAGCTGTTTTTGATGAGATTAAGCGTTGCTTTATCTAATGGGATGATAGGACTTATCGCCTTTGTGATGATACTATTTTTGCTTAGATTTCCGCCATTTAGCCATTTCACAAGGTAATCTGTCACGCTTGAATTACTGGGTTTATAATCTCGAAAAGCAGATTGAATCAGTGTTTTACCACTTTCATTACATTGAAAGGCATTAAATCTAGCACTATTAGTATCTACTAAGTCAAGAGCAGGCAAGGCTAATACCGAAGCCATTCGCATAGGCTGGGTCACATAAAAGCTTGGTTGCTTCACACGACTAAATACCAGATTATCGTCAACACCTGCCAGCTTTGTATTACCTCGCAAACGTAAGTCTGTCTGCCATTTATTTTCTAAAAAGGCAAAGAGACAACCAACCGCCTCAATGCTGTTGGCAACCTGAATATTGGTTACATTTTGCCCTTGTTGTCTTGCCTGTTCAGCTACCACAATACCCAATAAGGGCAATACCAGTTGCTTGGCATACCAAATTCCCCCTAATCCAGGCACGGCGAGTTCATTAAACTGCCTTACGCTACGGTTAAGTCCGAGACTACGAGTTCTTCTTTGTGAAGACAGTTCTTCCCCTGCTAATAAGCCCCATGTTGCCATGCTAACCACTCCAATTTATTAATAAATTTTCTCTTACTCATCGTAATTTGCTAAACCCGACTGTAAGCGTGCAATTACATTTTCCCTTATAATGGCAGGTTCAACTACTTCTACCATTTTGGCATTTGCGACTAAATAGTCATACAATTCTTGCGTCCAGTAAACTTGATAGTATGTATATATCAGATAATTTTTTTGTTTTCTTATTTCAAAGGGTAAACCTGCTAATAAAGAGCTTTCTTGCAGATAATCTTTGTCTTCTTGACGTATTTTTAATATCAAATCGACAGCCTCGCCCCAGTTATAAACAGGTTGAATATGTTGATCAATCTTTTGACTTAAATTATCTAAATTGATGTCTACTCTGGGCGTGGTAACCGTTGCTTCAACTACCCGAATAGCTTGTATACGGTGAAAATCTAAGGTCAAAGTGCCATTATGGTTTGGGTTATCAATAATTAGCATTCGTTTGGAAGGCGTAACTACAATTTTCAATGGAAAGCCAGTATGGGTACGAACTTCTGATTGTCCCTTTTTGATATAATCTATCGCTAAGCGTGAGTCGTCTAGTAAAGCTTGGTATATTGTATTTTCAATGTCCGCGTTTACTTGATACAGTTCAGCTTTGTTATAGGCAAAATCAATACGTTTTCGCCAATGTTGAATCCGTAAATCATCGTTTAAGCGAGATTCAGCTTGTTGCAGCAAGGTTTCAATTTCATTGTAATCTGATTTTGGCAATATTTTGCTTAAGAAACTGCCAGCTAGTAGCAACATTAGGTTGGCTTTATCGCTTATACCATTTAGTTTGGCAGTACTAGTTAATTGATAAGTATCTGCTTTGCCATTACCTTCACCTTTAAAATTAATAATCAAATCTTTTCCAAGTTTATCGCTTAACTTATTTAAATGACGTTTAATAGTTTTGCGAATACTATCTATATTTTTGGCTGTATCAATTTGATAGGCCTGTCGAATGCTAGGTTTTTCCAGCAATTCTGTGATAGTTATAGGTTTTTCAGGCGTCTTGGGTAGGGCTTTAAATAAAATCGCTGAATTATCATTAAATAATGACATAATCTACCTTGTGCAGCATAGGCAAGTTATTAAGAATATAACCATCTTATCAGACAATTTATGTCTGAAAAAAAAGAAAATTATTTTTTTAGATGAAATGAATTAATTGAAAGTATCATTTATATTACAAAAAATCTGGTAAAAAATTAGACAACATTTTGATTGTCTGCTAGCCTTATGATAAGCTCTTATAAACATAAATACTCTATGAAAATCAACAGTTTAATTAACGAACTCAATCCTGCTCAGCGCAAAGCTGCCACCACCGATAGCCAAAATACACTGGTACTAGCAGGGGCAGGCAGTGGTAAAACCAAGACCATTGTGGCTCGTGCCGCTTATTTGATTGATAAAGGTGTGCCAGCCAATGAAATCCAAATCGTCACCTTTACCCGCCGTGCTGCTAGCGAGATTGTCACTCGTGTCGAAAGTCATTTAGGATTGCAAGCAGAAGGACTGCGCGCTTCCACCTTCCATACCTTTTGTCTAAGAACCTGTTCACAATCTTTTCAATAATAAAGTGATAAAAGCGAGATTGGTAAATTGAAGGCTGGTATTTAAATGAC
>NZ_JBIQEC010000041.1:0-9104 GCF_045370505.1 Moraxella sp. 179-F 1C4 NHS
CCTAGACCAATTAATAACCGTGTTAGGGTAGGATCTGTTTTTGACAGGGATAAGTTACCGCCTTTATTAAGTGAAATGGCCATTTGGCTCTCCTATACTATATTATGTATTATCCAAATTTATTTGATAATATTTTTCTCTATCAAATTAAACAATTATCTGTATAAAGTCAAAGTTCTATTCGTTATTTTAATGCTTTAATCATCATATTTTTTTAGAAACTTAAAAATGAATTAAGTAATAACCTGTTCACAACTTTTTCAATAATAAAGCAACGAAAGCGAGACTGGTAAATTGAAGGCTCGTATTTAAAAGCGACTTGACTAATCGCCGTGTAGCGAAGCTATGAAAGCTAAAGGCATGTTTTTCAAGTCAACTATCCAACAGCATCGTTGCTAAATTGGCAAAAAAGGTCAAGGGTAATGGCTGACTATTATCACCGATTGAGAATAATTAGGTATGTTTTAAGCGTCTTTGACGAGCGACAAATTGCTCAAAATTTTCAAATTCAGAAAAGGGCTCGAAAATGGTAAGTTTAGTGATTAGATTTCTATCGCATAATTCTCTTTAATTTAGCCTCATTTAACCAACTGGGGAACTCTTCTAATAGCAGCTCATACAAGCGCTCATCGCTGATACCGGTGATACGCTCTAGCTCGAAAAAATTGCAATTATCAATAATACGGCCTGCCATATCATCGAGTTTTTCAAGCACCCCATAATTGCGACCGCCAATTCCAACAAACTGCCAAAAAATGGGTAGCGTTGCTGCCTGCGTTAAAACCTTTTGCATTTGCCGGCCACTGCCCACACCACCATCGGAAATAAACAACACATATACAGGGATACCATCGTCAAACTGCTGATAGTAGTTAATCACTGCTTCAATCGCCGGTATCTCCTGATTGATCCTTGCGCCCACCTGCCAGTTGCGCCAACCTCGCTTGGTTGTTTGAATAAATTGATTTACATTGGTTAAAGTGACATCATCAAGCTGCGTGGTATATTGAGCAAATGCCCAACATTCAAAACTACCGTCATTGTCAAAGTTAATTGCCAGTGGCATAAGACGATCAACCACTTTTTGCACATCCCCATTATGATATTGATGGTTCATTGAGCCTGAGGCATCTAGCACTAAAGCGACACGTGCTTGTACATCAAGTAGGTTTTTCTTTTCCAGTTGTACCAGTGACTTTTTGGTTAAATCAATAATACTGGCGTTACCTGTTTTCTCTGCTTTTTCTAAGGAAATCTTCTTTTTTAAATCAATTTTGGATAGTTGTGGGGTAGTTGGTGCGGCTTGGGTAGGCGCTTCTTCCGCCACTTCACCACCGAAATGCTTGATTAAGGCTGCCAACCCACCATTAAAACCTTGTCCCACTGCATTCAAGCGCCAAATATTATCTTTTTTATAAAGCTCCAGTGCCATTAATGCCTTTTCTTGCTGAAACATACTGCCGTTAATTGGAAAGCTTGCGACTGTCTGCTGCTGAGATTGCAAGTTGATTGCCATTGCTGGCAACTGTGCCATGGTTTGATGACCATCAATGGTTAAGGTTAATACCAAGCGTTCAATTTGCGGGGTTAAAGTGGTCAAATTGACATCAAAGCTGACTATTTGATCATCATTTTGGGTGAGCTTTAGGCTACCGCATGGGCTTTGGGGCTGGTTATAAAATATCATGTAGGCTTCGTCGCTAAGCTTACCCTCACTGTCTAAACCAAACAGTGCGATGTCTAAGTTTAAATTGCTTGGTGGAGTAGTTGCTAAGCTAAAACTCAGCGGATTATTTAATACATCTGATAGTTTAAGTTTTTGTCCACGAATAAGTTGCATCTGTAAATCCTTATTTATCGTTGTTGGTCATTGTTATTTTATTAGCGCAACTAATTAATAGGCGAGCATCTTTATAGGGCTAAATATTAACGGTTTAATTGTTGACCCAAGTGCATCGCCATCGCGATATTATAGGCAGTTTTTTCAACATTCTGTTTTGCTAAAGCAAGTGCCTCATCAAGCGAGCTTAAAGTTTGAATACTGGGAATCGCTATTGTAAAACCATCGTCTTTCCAATGGCTGTGGGGGTCATCGACTACGCCACAAATGGCGATAACGGGCACATTAACTGCTTTGGCAATTGATAGCACGCCTGATGCCACTTTGCCCATGGACGTTTGAAAATCCATCTTCCCTTCACCGGTGATGACCAAATCTGCTTGCTGAACCATTTGCTCAAGATTACTAAATTCACTTACCAACTGAAACCCGCCTGTCAGTGTTGCCGATAAAAACGTCATTAACGCAAAACCCAAACCGCCTGCGGCACCCGCGCCTGCTTCATTACGATTATCGGGGAAATTTTGACGGCTAGCAATATTGGCAAAATGGCTAAGGGCATTATCTAAAATAACGATATCGTCTAGCGTCGCCCCTTTTTGCGGGGCATACACATGGCTAGCACCGAGTTTGCCACATAATGGATTGGTCACATCACAGGCGACGGTAATACTAATATCAGCGATTTTATCGTTAACTGCATGGTTATCAATGAACGCCAATGCCGCTAAAGCTTTACCACCTTGCACAAGCTCATGATGCTGTGAATCCAAGAAACGATAGCCCAAGGCCTTTAGCATACCTGTACCTGCATCATTGGTGGCACTGCCACCGATACCAAGGATAATATGTTTTGCGCCTTTATCAATCGCATCAAGTAGCATTTCACCCACGCCATAAGTGGTCGTGATACTTGGGTCTCGCTCTGATTGTGTCAGCAGGTGCAAGCCAGCACAGCTTGCCATCTCAATAATGGCAGTTTGATTGGGCAGTAGCACATAGCTTGCCTCAATCGGGCGCATCAAAGGGTCATGTGCAATGATACGTTGCCATTCGCCAGACAGCGTTTCTTTAAGCGCAGCAGCCGTGCCTTCACCACCATCTGCCATTGGGATTTTAATGATGTCAGCCTCTTTAAAAACAGTGGTAAATCCTGTCTCAATGGCATCACACACTTCACTGGCAGTTAGACTTTCTTTAAATGAATCTGGGGCAATAATAATTTTCACGGTACTTTTCCTAAAATTATTTCATGAAATGTGTGACTTAAAGCAGAATAATCGATAATAACCAGATAAACACCATGCTAACGACACCTTGGATACCTGTAGCGACAGTATGTGCTTTATAGGCTTGTGGTACACTCATACGACTAAACTGACTAACAACCCAAAAATAGCTATCGTTGGCATGTGATACGGTCATCGCGCCTGCCCCAATTGCCATGACACAAAGCACTCGCCCCATATCACTGTCCATCCCAATTTGCCCTAACATCGGTGCGACTAAAGCGGAGGTGGTTACCAATGCCACCGTGGTTGACCCTTGAGCGGTTTTGAGTGCCGCAGAAACGATAAAAGGCATCAAAATACCTAGACCCAAACTACTCAGCGTTTCACCCAAATAAGTACCTACCGATGTGGCTTTTAACATAGCACCAAAGGCGCCCCCAGCACCGGTAATCAGCAGAATTGGCGCCGCTACCGTTAAGCCCTCAGCGATACTATCGCTAATTAGTTGACTTTTATTATTGCCTTTAATGAGTAAAAACGATAAAAACAGACCGATAAGTAAAGCGGAAAGTGGATGACCAACAAAGCCTAATAGTTGAGCCAATAATCCACTGCCCAATGGTTTAGAAGGAAATGCTACGATAGACGCCAGACATATCAATATAATGGGCACAATAATCGGTAAAAATGCCATCGTGGCTGATGGCAGCTGACCATATTGCTCACGCGCTTGCATCACTGCGGCTTTGTCAGTTGACATCAATGGATTGTCTGCCTCAGGAATAGCCTTTAAAAAACGCTGGGACCATAACCAACCTGCGGTTACCGCCACTACCGACACCAATAGACCCATACCGATGACTAAGCCAAGATTGGTTTCCAGACCAAGATTACCTGCGGCAGCAATAGGGCCGGGGGTTGGAGGTACAAAAGTATGCGTGGAATAAAGACCCGTTGCTAACGCAACACTCATAGCGACGTTAGAAACTTTTAAACGGTTCGCCAATGATTCTTTTAGTGAATTTAAAATCACAAATCCCGAGTCGCAAAATACAGGAATCGACACCACAGCGCCGACAATTGACATGGTTAATGTTGGGAACCGTTCGCCAAGTAGCTTAATTACGGTTTCTGCCATCACGATTGCAGCACCCGTCTTTTCTAAAATAAGTCCAATAATTGTGCCAAATACGATGACCAAGCCAATATAACCTAAAATATTCCCAAAGCCCTCGGCAATCGTCTTAGGCACAGTGGCAATAGGAACTTGATAAAACAGTGCGACTAAAAATGCTGAAAGAATCAACACCAAAAACGGGTGCCATTTTAATTTTGCGGTGGCAACAATAATAAAGATAATAACAATAGCAAGCCAAAGTACAATCATCGGAACATCCTTTTTCCCGTAGTTTCATGAGTTAACTGAGTTTGTCCATCACATCAGCTAACTGTAGCAAATATGTACGAAACAATACCAGAACTTTTGACTGACATACCGTATTATTTCTAAAAATGATTTCAAAGTATTGCGATACTTAATTTAACAATAAAAAGGACTTTGACACGATGAACCAGCAAATAAAAAATCAGGATGACCTAGAGCAATATGAGCAAAATTTTCCTTTAAACCTGCCTAGCAGCACCTATCAGATGCTATGTGAGAGCGAAGCTCAGTTTGGCGATGAAAAAGCCCTTACCTTTGTGTTAAATGCTACGCAGTATCAACACAGCACAAGCTATAGCTATCGGGAGCTATTGGCATATATACGTCAAACCGCCAATATGCTTTATTCGTTGGGCGCGGATAAAGATACGGTCATTGCGATATTGTTGCCAAATTTACCCGAAACCCATTTTTGTATCTGGGGCGGTGAGGCAACGGGTATTATTTTTCCGATTAACCCATTGCTTGAACCTTCTGTGATTGCCGGCTTATTAAATGAAGTCAAAGCCACGCTACTCATCACGCTTGCGCCAATACTAAGCCAACATAACAAGCCGCAGCTTTGGGACAAGGCCATCGCGGTCGCCAAGCTTACCCCAAGTTTGCAGCATATCATTGGGGTGACGATGGCTCATCATTTCGCCCATCAACTTAATATAACCTTGCCAGATGCAAGTAAAGAATTTGTACAGCAGTTACCAGAGACGGTCACCTATCATGATTTTTACACGGGGATTGCAAACCAGCCCAAAGATAGATTAATTAACCCCCGTACCATTGTGCCTGAGGATCTGTCTTCATTCTTTGGAACCGGTGGTACAACTGGCATGCCCAAAATCGCTATGCGTAATCATAAAAATGAAGTCGCCAATGTCTTACAGGCACGGGCATTGTTTGGTGATGACATGCTAAATCAGGGCAATGTCGTGCTGTGCGGACTACCCCTATTTCACGTCAATGCCGTCATGGTTACAGGATTATTACCGTTATCGATGGGTGGTGAAATTCTGCTGATTTCGCCAGAGGGGTATCGCGGCGATGGGGTTATGGCAAATTTTTGGGCGATTATTGCGCATTATCGCGTGAACTTTTTTAGTGGTGTGCCCACGCTTTTTGCTGGATTATTAAATCTATCAGTTGGCGACCATGATATTGCGAGTCTAAAGCACTGTTTGTGTGGCGCAGCCCCGATGCCGATAGAAGTATTTAAACAATTTGAAAAGCAAACAGGGGTACAAATCATTGAAGCGTACGGTATGACGGAAGGTAATTGTGGTAGTTCAGCCAACCCAAGATTTGGGGAGAAGAAAATTGGTTCAATAGGGCTACGCTTCCCGTATCAGCCTATGCAAGTGATGATGCTTGATGATAATGGCAAGTTTGTGCGAGTTGCCAACACAGGCGAGGTGGGTAATATTTGTATTCGCGGCGATAATATGTTTGTCGGCTATTATTTGGCGCAGCAAAACCAAGGGATTTGGGTAACTGACACGGACAATCAAACTTGGTTTAATTCAGGCGATTTGGGCTATCAAGATGCAGACGGCTACTTTTTCTTGACGGGTAGAAAAAAAGAGTTAATTATCCGTGGGGGACACAATATTGACCCAAAAATGATAGAAGAGGTGGTTTATCAATATGACGGGGTAGTCGGCTGTGCTGCCATTGGTAAGCCTGATAGCTATACAGGCGAGTTACCTGTTTTATTCGTTGCCCCTAAGCCGGGTGTCAGCTTAGACACTGACAAACTCATGCAATTTTGCCAACAAAACATTGGTGAAAAAGCGGCGATTCCTAAAGCCATCTACGTGATTGATGCATTACCTTTAACGGCAGTGGGTAAAGTATTTAAACCTGCACTAAAACGTCAAGCGACCGTGATGGCTGTCAGTGAATTACTGCAACACCATCAGATCAATGCTACTGTCAGCAGCAAAGACGACCCTACTTATGGGTTTGTTGTGCTAGTCAAGCTAGATGGCGATGCGTCACATCAACCACAAGCCCAAACCGTGCTGGATCAATTGGCGATTCATTGGCAGTGGGATGAATAGGTTTTTAAATAATAAAAGCAACCACTTGATTAAGCGATGGTACAAGACGCATTAACCCTTATAGCGTTTTTCGAAAATCACTGGCTGACATATTAAACTGCTGTTGAAAGGCTCTGGAAAAAGATGCCAAATTAAAAAAGCCAGTTGCCATTGAAATGGTGGTCACTGGCATGGTGGTATGTTTGAGTAGATTTTTAGCATAGTCTAATCGTAAATTAAGATAATACTGTTGGGGTGAGACCCCTAGTTGTTTGGCAAATTGCCGCTGTAGTTGTCTTTCAGAGATGCCAACATATTTAGCAATGTCCGCTAGCGTGAGCGGTTCTTCGATATTGGTTTTCATTAACGTGATAGCATCGATGACATGGGCGTAGCTATGACTGAGGGTTTTTGGTTTGGGTAGATGTTGGATGCTCGCTGGCTCTCGGATAGCGGTGATGACAAACATGTCTTGAATTTTTTCAACGATTTCTCGCCCAAAGTGCTGTTTAATGATGTGCAGGGTCATATCAAGCGCACATACCCCGCCAGAGCAGGTGTAGAGCCGATCACCAATGGTAAAAATATGGTTTAAGAATTTGACATTGCCAAATTGTTCCTGAGCCAGCGTAACATTTTCCCAGTGCAGCGAGGCTGATTGATTGGCTAACAACCCGGCATTCGCAAGCGCTATTGCCCCCGTACAAAGCCCCCCTAACGCAATATCCCGAACGGCTAAACGCTCCACAATCCCCTTTAGCGCGTCTGTCATTAAATTTTCGGCTTCATAGCCCCCGCAGATAAACACGAGTTCACAATCAAATAGATGTTTGATTTCAGCGGTATGAGTGACTTGTACCCCATTACTGGCACTGGTCTGATGACCTGCAAAACCACTAATAATCCAGCTATATACGGGCTGACTACTGACATAGTTTGCCATTCGTAACGGCTCGATGACATTGCTAAAAGCCATCATGGTAAAGCCATCAATCAATAAAAAACCAATTTTTTTAATATTCGCTGTCATAAATATAGTATGAATGGACAAGCCGTGTTGTCGTAATTAATCAAAAAAATGTCGTCTTATGAAAAACTGAATTTTTAAATTTGCGTATGATGAGGGATGTGGAGAGCAAAGATTTTCTTAACATCAACCTAAACCTCGTGAGGCGCAAACAATGAATCAGTCAGTTGAACATATGATAAATAAAGCGGCTAGCCTGGATACTGCACTTAGCATGCCAAGCTTAATCCAAATCAAAAATGGCGAGAAGGTCAAGCCGACTTTTAGCGCCCAAGAATACCAAAACCGTCAACAAAAGCTTAAAGCCTATATGGCAAAAAGCGACATTGATAGCGTGTTATTCACCTCCTATCACAATATCAACTACTACGCAGACTTCTTATATTGCTCATTTGGACGCTTCTATGGTCTGGTCATCGACCAAGACAAAGTAGTGACTATCTCCGCCAATATCGACGGTGGACAGCCTTGGCGACGTACCATGGGCGATGACAATATCGTCTATACCGACTGGCAACGTGATAACTACTTTAAAGCCGTCGCAAGTAAAATCAAAAATAAAGGCAGAGTGGGGATTGAATACGATCACTTACCCATTGAACGTTTGAAAAAACTACAAGACGCCTTGCCCAATGTCGAATTTGTCGATATCAGCCAAGCTTGTATGAAAATGCGGATGGTGAAATCAGCCGAGGAAATCGCCCTTATCAAGCAAGGTGCACAGGTTTGTGACATTGGTGGGGCAGCGCTCGTCAACGCCGTGCATGAAGGGGTTCCTGAGTATGAGGTAGCGTTAGCCTCTACGCAAGCGATGGTACGAGAAATCGGGCAACGCTTTGAGCATGTCGAGCTCATGGATACTTGGACGTGGTTTCAATCAGGTATCAACACCGATGGCGCGCACAATCCTGTGACCAATCGCAAAGTGCAGCGCAATGATATTTTAAGCTTAAACTGCTTTTCGATGATTGCAGGCTACTATGTGGCGCTGGAGCGTACGCTGTATTTTGGTGAACCTGATACGGCAACGCTCAACTATTGGGAAATTAACTGCAAAGTGCATGAAGAAGGCATAAAACTCATCAAACCTGGCGTTCGTTGCTGTGATATCGCCTTAGAGCTCAACAAAATCTATGCCGAATATGGCATTTTAGACCGCCGCACCTTTGGGTATGGGCACTCATTTGGCGTGTTGTCACACTACTATGGCCGTGAAGCAGGTTTAGAGCTGCGTGAAGACATTGATACGGTACTTGAGCCAAATATGGTCATCTCAATGGAACCGATGATTATGATTCCAGAAGGTATGGCAGGGGCAGGCGGTTATCGTGAACATGATATTTTGGTTTTAACTGAAACAGGCGCTGACAATATCACAGGCTTCGCCTATGGTCCTGCGCATAACATTATCAGTTAGCTTACTTTAGCATGACTTACTACTAACCAAGGGGAAACTATAGTTAAAGAAATATAGAAGTGCTACAATAACAAAATGGCATACTCAACCGACTACCGACAAATGATACTG
>NZ_JBIQEC010000042.1:0-8283 GCF_045370505.1 Moraxella sp. 179-F 1C4 NHS
TCGTTTAACGCTAAGCAAGTTTGATACGCTTAAGGATTGTGTTGAAAGTTGCTTGGTATAATTCGGTTTTAACTATACAATGATAAGATTAACCCGTTAGGTCAGGTGGCCTAACTTAAATAAATTGCCTTTTGAGTTTGAAGCAATGTACAATGATAAGATTAACCCGTTAGGTCAGGTGGCCTAACTTAAATAAAAAGTCTCCGACAAACCCGGTACGGTTCACTATCTATTGTTATTCTTACCTGAAATTGATGTGAGCTTATAGAGACAAGGTAAATTTGCAAAAGTGCCGGCTATTCAGTGTTCATTGAATGTTTAATTTAATTTATTAAGCTTGACCTTGGAGTGGCTCTAAGCCTTATACTTGGTACAAATTTTTCGATTGTTATGATGATGCGTTCTACTACATGGATTACAGTCTTGGTTGGATTGTTCATGTTCCAAAGCTTTTGGAATGTGGCGGCGGCCTTTTGTGTCCATGAACAACAGCCTCAATCACAGCAGAGTTATCATTTTGGTCATCACCAAAATACCTTGTGTGCCAGCGATAGTCGTCAACACGATCATAATGGACAGTCAGAAAACATAAAAACATTCAGTAGCGATTTAGAAATCGGTGAAGATCATCAAGATCATCTACCATCGATGATGCATGTGATTGTACAAAATGAAAAAGTAGATGTGTTTCATCCAAGCTCTGAAGTTAAAGTGAATCCACAATTTCATTGGAAAAACAGCTATCAGGCTCCTGACCTGTTTCAACAAAGCCCACCTCCCGAATTTTCCCCGCTCATGGTGGGGTAGCCTAAAACATTCCCACCACTTTTATTATTTAAACCCCACTCTCAACACTTTTAAGTGGGATTAAAACAAAAAAGGCATGAACTTAAACTTTAATCAATGACCAAAAAGATTAGAGGATAAGCCATGCCCATCGACGAATTTATCATTAAAATCTATCTAATGGTAGATGACTACTACAAAAAGATTGTAACAAACCGGCTAAGGCAAGGCGGATATGCACCAAAGCTAACCGACAGTGAAATTATCACCATGGAGATAGTGGGTGAGTTTTTACAGATGGACACCGACTCACAAATCCATTAGTATTTTAAACAGCATTGGCAAACATGGTTTCCACAAATAGGCTCATATCCCAACTTTGCCAAGCAGTGCGTCAATTTGTTACAGTTAAAAACTTTGATACAACAGCATATCGTTAAACGGCATGGGCAAGACAACATTCATTTTATTGATGGCTTTCCCATTCCTGTGTGTCAATATGCCCGATAACAGACCGCTTAGTGTACTTAATCGCCTTAAAAATGCTCGTCGCAATATTGAGACGGTGATTGGTCAGTTATCACAGCGATTTAACATGCAAAAGGTGAGAGCGAGAGATTTATGGCATTTGTCTCACAGATTTATGCGTAAAATCTTGGCTCATAACGTTTGCTTTGTAATCAACAAACAGTTAGGTAATCCCCCACTTCAGTTTGAATTGCTTATTTCAAGTTGAGAGTGGGGTTATTTAAATAAGTGGGAAAAATCATGTCTTCACAATCAATTATACTCTTGCGTCATAGCTTGGTTGCTTGTATATGTGCAGCGGCTATGCAATATAGCTATGCTGAAAACGTTACCAGCTTTGAATCCGCTTTAGCAAAAGTACAAAGTTACCAGACTCAAGACAAGCCGTGGCAACAAGTTCAGCAAATATCTGAATTGAATATTCAGCAAAGTCGGTTATGGCAGAATCCAAGTATAAGTTTAGAACAGTCTGGCTTTGGCTCAGGTCAAGAACAGGAATTCAATGTTGGCGTTAGTCAACCTCTAGATCTATTTGGTCAGCGTAAGCTGAACCAGGTGATTGCCAATACCTCGAATCAACAAATCCAATTGCAACAGCAATTATGGAAGGCACAAAGCCAACTGATTGTTAAATTTGCATGGTCGCAATTTGTACTTGCTGAGGTTGAGCAGTCTGTTTATTCAGTACTGTTAAAAACAAGTAAAGCCAATCTGGACAGTGCCCAGAAACGCTATCAGGCAGGCAGTATTGCCCTGGTTGATTTTGAGCGTGCCCAAATTGAAGCGCTAGAAATCCAACGACTTTATGAGCAAGCGATGCTGAATAAACAAGCTGCCGGTCGTCAGCTGTCTAATTTGTGGGGGGGAGAAACATCTTCACATCTTCAATTGAATAAAACCGCTATCCCTTGGCCAGAGCAAAGTCTCCAAACTGTGCAACGGTATATTGCTGAAGGGTGGCTAGAAAAATTCTATGCCTTGAACATTCAGCAATCGGATCATCAAATTGAAAATTTAAGAATTCAGGCACGTCCCAATCCGACTTTAAATGTAGGCATGAAACGTAGCAAAACCCCTAATAAAAGCAACGATACGACTTTAGCAATCGGCGTGGCTATTCCACTGAATATTTTCAATCGCCAGCAATATGCGATCCCGATGGTCCAGCAACAGCAAATATTGCTGAACCAACAGCAGCAGCGTGAGCTGAAGCAACAAATACTCGATATTGCCAACAGCATGCATCAGCTCAAAGGTTTACGTAGCCAGTTCGATGCCACAACAGCACAAGTTACTTTGGCGACCAAAGTTCAGAGCCGTACTTTACAAGGGTTTCAGGCAGGGAAACTGTCCATTACCGACGTTCAGCAAGCAACCACCCAACTGCAGAATCTTCGATTGGGTCAATTACAAATTCTACGTCAAGCTTGGCAAACTGCCCTAGCAGCTGAGGCACTCAGTATTGGCACAAGTTATGAAGAAATTAGCCGTTCGGATGCCTATACACAACTGAATAAAAAGGCAGTCGAAGCATCGCAAAATTTAATCAATGGGGGAGCACGATAAAATGAACGCCAAGCAAAACGGAAAAATATCCCAGTCTCTCATGATTGTAGTTTTGATTCTGATTACGGTCTTGGTCAGTCTGGCTATTTGGTTAAGTTCAAAAAAAACTGAATCTGAGGGGCGTGGTTATGATGAGGGAAATGCCGAACATTCTGATGAAGATAGTTCTGAAGAAGGACATGCTGAAGAAGGCGAAATACAACTGACCAGCCAACAAATGGTTGAACAAGGTTTAAAAGTTGCTGTTGCATCCACAGGATTGGTTGAAAAGCTGACAACCCTGCCAGGTAAATTGGTGGTGAATACCGATCAACAAGCGCATATATCGCCTAATTTTAGTGGTTATATCGAGCAGGTCAATGTGGCTTTAGGACAGAGCGTGCAAAAAGGACAAACGCTGGCTGTACTAATCGTGCCTGAACTGATCGACCAACAGGCAAATCTGCGTATGGCACAGGTGAATCTGGATTTGGCCCGTAAAGATTACCAGCGCGAACAGCAACTCTGGTCACAGGGGATTTCTGCCAAACAGGATTACCAGCGTGCCGAAAATGCCTACCGTCAAGCGCAGATTACTGTCCAGTCCTCACAAGCACGTTTAAATGCATTAAGTGCAAGTGGCAATAACAATGGGCGTTTTCTGATTAAAGCACCGATCTCTGGGGTGATCAGTAAAAAAGATATTGTGGTCGGTGAAAATGTCCAACTGGCGGATCAGCTTTTTGTGATTGAAAATCTAAAAGACCTTTGGTTGGAATTTAATCTACCAAATACCTCAAATATTCACCTTCAAGTAGGGCAAATTTTAAACTTTAAAACCAATGGTTCTGATCAAAATTACCAAGCAAAAGTACAAACGCTGAATTCACAGGCAGATTTACAAACTGGACGTTTACAAGTGCGTGCCAAAGTCACCACACAAGCGGATGTACTGCGTCCAAATGTTTTGGTAAATGTTTTTGTGACTGATGCACAAGCAAAAACAGCGTTAAGAGTCCAGAAAAAAGCCTTACAGCAGGTTGAAGGAAAACCTGTGGTATTTGTGATTGAGTCTGAAGAAAAGGGACTGGTTCATCTTAAAGCACAGCCAATAGAAGTGGGCGTGAGCAGTCAGGATGGGCAATGGCTAGAAGTCATTTCTGGATTAACTGAAGGGCAGAAATACATTGCGGATGGCAGTTTTCTATTAAAGTCTGAATTAGAAAAAGACGAGGCAGGCCATGGACATTAATTCTGATCTGCCAAAACCAGAAGGTTTATTCGAACGAATCATTCAGTTTTCCATACAAAATGCGATTTGGGTGTTGCTCTTTGTCTGTACCTGGATTGCGGTCGGGGTGTATAGCTATCAGAAACTCCCGATTGATGCTGTACCCGATATTACCAATACCCAAGTCCAGATTAATACTCAAGCCAAGGGTTTTACTGCGCTTGAAGTCGAACAGCGGATTACCTATCCCATTGAAAATGCCATGGCTGGCATTCCGAATCTGGAGCTTACCCGTTCCATATCCCGTTATGGACTCTCTCAAGTCACCATTGTCTTTAAAGATGGGACTGATATTTATTGGGCCCGTCAGCAGATTAACCAACGGGTACAGGAGGCGCAATCTGAGTTGCCTGCACAAATCGCACCGACGATGTCCCCCGTTTCTACGGGTCTCGGTGAGATTTATCAATGGGTACTGAAGGCAGATCCGAATGCGAAAAAGCCGGATGGAACTGCATACACGCCGATGGATTTACGTGAGATTCAGGACTGGATTGTGCGTCCTCAACTGCAACGTGTTAAGGGAGTTGCAGAGGTCAACAGTATTGGTGGTTTTGAAAAAACCTATGTGGTCTCTCCCGATTTAAACCGGATGCAGCAACTGAATATCTCATTAGAACAACTGCAACAGGCTTTAGCGCAAAATAATGAGAACCGAGGTGCAGGTTATATTGAAGACAATGGTCAGCAACTGACGGTACGTGTACCGGGTGCATTCAATGGGCTTTCTGATATTGAGAACACCATGCTGGGTAGCCCAAATGGCAGCCCAATTCGGGTTGGTGATATTGCGCAAGTCTCTATTGGGCATGATTTAAGAACCGGTGGGGCAACCTATAACGGCAAAGAAACCGTTTTAGGGGTTGCCATGATGGCGATGGGTGGAAATAGCCGGACTGTTTCTAAAGCTGTGGATGCCAAGCTTCAAGATATTCAGAATAGTTTGCCTAAAGGGGTAGTGATTGAAACGGTGTACGACCGTACTACCTTGGTTGAGAAGGCGATTAAAACCGTTCAGAAAAACTTGGTAGAGGGAGCAATCCTGGTCATCATCATTCTGTTCCTGTTTTTAGGGAATATCCGTGCTGCCTTGATTACTGCCTGTGTCATTCCACTCTCTATGCTGTTTACCTTAACCGGGATGGCACAGAAAAATATCAGTGCCAATCTGATGAGTTTAGGTGCACTCGATTTCGGCATCATTGTCGATGGTGCTGTGGTGATTGTCGAAAACTGTATCCGGCGTTTAGCCCATACACAGCAACTGTTAAAACGACCTCTCACACAAAGTGAACGCTTTAAGGAAGTTTTTCTGGCTGCCCGCCAAGCACGTCGTCCTCTTATTTTTGGTCAGCTTATTATTTTGGTGGTGTATTTGCCGATTTTTGCTTTAAGTGGTGTGGAAGCAAAAATGTTCCATCCGATGGCATTGGCAGTGGTACTCGCCCTTGTTGCAGCCATTATTTTATCGATCACCTTTGTGCCTGCTGCTGTGGCATTGTGGGTCAAAGGCGATATTCAAGAAAAAGAAAGTCGTTGGATGTTATGGCTAAAAGCTAAATATCAGCAAACTCTTGATATTTCGTATCAATACAAAGCAGTTGTGCTGACTTTTGCACTGTGTGTATTAGTGATTACGGGATTTATCAGTACCAAACTCGGCAGTGAATTTGCACCACAGCTCAGTGAAGGAGACTTTGCGATACAACAGTTACGTTCACCAAGTACAGGCTTAGAAGAGTCTTTACGTATTCAGAAGAATACTGAAAAACTTCTTTTAAAGAGTTTCCCTGAAATTAAGGCAGTATTTGCCAGAACGGGTACAGCCGAGGTTGCAACAGATGTCATGCCACCCAATATTTCAGATGGCTATATCATGTTAAAGCCTCGTTCAGAATGGCCAAATCCTAAAGAAAGTTTAGATGAATTACGTGGCCGTATGGTGACGTATTTAGCCACGATTCCAGGCAATAATAGTGAATTTTCACAACCGATTGAACTCCGATTTAATGAATTGATCTCAGGTGTGCGTAGTGATGTTGGTGTGAAAATCTTCGGTGATGATATGAATGTCCTCAATACTGAGGCGACTAAAATCTCCAAAATCATTCAGCAAATATCGGGTAGCAGTGCCGTGAAAGTTGAGCAGACCTCAGGTTTGCCATTACTGAATGTCGAGGTAAATAAAACTTTGGCTGCACAATATGGTTTGAGTGTGCGTTCAATTCAAGACCTTGTGGCAACCAGTATTGGTGGACAAAGCGTGGGAGAGATTTTAGAAGGCGATCGTCGTTTTGATTTTGTTATCCGTCTTGGAGAGCAAGACCGTAGTGTCGCATCTGTTTCCCAGTTACCTATTCAGCTTCCAAATGGTGGCAGTATTTTATTGTCGGATGTCGCGCAAGTCTCGACCATTGAAGGAATCAACCAAGTCAGTCGAGAAAATGGTAAACGCCGAGTTGTGGTTACAACGAATGTTGAAGGGCGTGATTTAGGGTCTTTTGTTTCTGATGTACAGACACAGCTCAAAGCATACACTTTGCCAAGTGGTTATTGGATAGAATATGGCGGTCAGTTTGAAAATTTGGCTTCAGCCAAAGCACGGATGCAAATCGTGATTCCACTGGCTTTAATCACTATCTTTATTTTACTGATGGCGGTCTTTCACAATGTCAAAGAAAGTCTATTGGTCTTTACCGGGGTACCTTTTGCCTTGACCGGTGGTGTGCTGTTCCTTTGGCTAAGGGATATTCCATTATCGATGTCAGCTGGAATTGGCTTTATTGCCTTATCTGGTGTTGCAGTCCTCAATGGACTGGTAATGCTGACCTTTATTAAGGAATTAAGGGACAAATATCCAGTGCATAAAGCCGTGTGGCAAGGGGCTATTTTGCGCTTAAGACCAGTGTTGATGACAGCTTGTGTGGCTTCACTGGGTTTTGTACCAATGGCGCTGGCAACCGGAACAGGGGCTGAGGTTCAACGGCCACTGGCAACCGTAGTGATTGGCGGGATTATCTCTTCAACATTACTAACTTTGGTGCTGTTACCCGTGCTTTATCGTTGGATAAATGAAAAAAAAGTTTCTTAATCCAATAGATTAGTCGATTTACAGCAGAGATATTGGCTGTTATCCAATATCTCTGCTCATCATAAATAGAATAAGGAAAATATTTTATGTCAGAACATCATGATCATAGCCATGCGGTTGTTACTGAAGAAAATAGTAAGAAGTTAATGGTTGCCTTAGGTTTAACGACTACTTTTTTAATAGTAGAAGTTGTCGCTGCTTTTATTACCCAAAGTTTGGCTTTGTTATCTGATGCAGCTCATATGTTTACTGATGTAGCCGCTTTAGCTATTGCTCTTGCCGCTATCAAAATTGGTAAAAAAGCCGCAGATGATAAAAGAACTTTTGGCTATCAGCGATTTGAAATTTTAGCGGCTCTGTTTAATGCGGTGATGCTTTTTGTGGTAGCAATATATATTGTATATGAAGCTTATCAACGTTTTACGAACCCTGCTGAAATTCAAAGTGTTGAAATGATGATTGTCGCGGTCATTGGTTTGGTCGTAAATTTGATTTCAATGAAAATCCTTTCTGCTAGTGCTGAAGGAAGTCTAAATATAAAAGGTGCATATTTAGAAGTTCTTAGTGATGCTCTAGGATCGATAGGCGTGATTATCGGAGGAATAGTTATTTATTTTACCCAGTGGATGTGGGTTGATACCGTAATCGCTGTGTTAATTGGCTTCTGGGTCTTACCTCGAACTTGGATTTTATTAAAACAAAGTATTAATATTCTGCTTGAAGGAGTTCCTGATGAGATTGATATTGAGTCGTTAAGAAATGATTTATTGAAGCTAGAGGGCGTTGAAGGGATTCATCAGTTGAAAGTCTGGGCTATATCCTCAAAAAATATTCATTTAACTGCTCATTTGGTTGCTCCGA
Organism: Moraxella sp. 179-F 1C4 NHS; assembly: GCF_045370505.1. NCBI lineage: Bacteria > Pseudomonadati > Pseudomonadota > Gammaproteobacteria > Moraxellales > Moraxellaceae > Moraxella > Moraxella sp. 179-F 1C4 NHS. The sequence continues at coordinate 8,103 of NZ_JBIQEC010000042.1, forward strand.
ATAGCAATACAGATCAACTCTATCAAAAGGCCTTAGAAGTTCTAAAACATAATCATAATATTACTGAAATTACGTTACAAATAGAAAATACGAAATGTAAGGCAGAGAGTTTCCCAAACTTTGTGTAACTGCTTATAATCCACTAACAGGAGAATAAGCAATGACTAACCAATCTGACATC
>NZ_JBIQEC010000043.1:0-8058 GCF_045370505.1 Moraxella sp. 179-F 1C4 NHS
AAGTGAAACTCCAATGCGCCAATGGTAGTGTGGTTCGCCCATGTGAGAGTAGGTCATCGTCAGCTCCCTATTCCAAACCACCCTCTTTATTCGTTTAAAGGGGGTGTTTTTTTGCTTTGTGGGTTTGCAACAATCTAAGCTATGAAGATTGGTAATTAAAAAATTGGGATGAAAGCCTTCTAATAAAGGCTTCCATTTTGAACATCCATGATAAAATCAGTCGATTTTTTCTACGTTAACTTTCATATCTTTTAATTCAAATGGCGCGAAAAAAGTCGCAAAAGCAACATCCGCAGCATCTCTTCCATAACCTAAGATCGCACGACCGCCTTTGGGCGATGATTGCGTTGCGTCAAATGTGTACCAACGGTCGCCAATAAAAACCTCATACCACGCATGTAAGTCCATTGGGTCAAGTTGATATAAGTACCCAACTACCATCCGAGCGGGCATATCTAATGCCCGTGACAGGCTAATACCCAAATGGGCAAAATCACGACAGACGCCTTTTTTATGTTGCCACGTATCTAGTGCTGTGGTGTCTGCTGTACTACTCCCATATTGATAAGTAAAGTTTTGGTGAATATAGGCGCAAATTGCCGCTGCTTTGTCATAACCTTCGGCAAAATCTTTGGTTATCATTTGGGCTTCTTGAAGTAGAAATTCTGGCAGACAATAGCGACTGGGTAGCAAATATACTATTGTATCTGAAGGCAGCTGCTCAATCGGTGTTTTTGGCATACCGGGTGCGACGTCTATCCATTCGCTGGTGCATAGCTCAACTGTTAGGCGAACTTGGTAATCCCCCATCGGAAATAAAACCCTGTCACATAAGTTACCAAAGTTATCGTTATAGCTTGTAACTGCTAGGGGTGGCGTGACTTGCCATTCTTCTTGAGTGATCTGCTGTGCTAAACCTGATTGCGGTCTTAGCAGAAACACTGCAGGGGTTGGCTGGGAAAAGTGATAATCGAGTTGGCAAGTGGCGCGTAATTTCATCATAGATTTTTCATCAAATAAGGTGACAACACTAACTAAAAATTGCAAGGTGGCGTGGTTGCTGCAAAAAATAGCAGAAGTCTTAGAATTTATGCCATTATCAGTAAAATGGCAATCAATATTTATAGATTTTATTTGCCCTTAAATTCGCATGATTCAAAGCTTGTTTATCAAGGGCTATCAATGCTCGCGGCAGTATAGATTGTGAAAATTCTAGGATTAATCTATGGTAGAATGAGGAAATTTTTTAAAACCCATTACCACCATGACATCACCTAGTTCAAATCAGCGCTCTGATAAATTTGCTAGCCATTTAGAAGGGTATGCCGCGCAGACCAAGGGAAAAACGGGTCTCAAACGCATCATTAATGCCGCAGGTTACTCAAAAGATGGTTTAGTTGCGGCGTATCAAAATGAAGCGGCTTTTCGACAGGTTGCATGGCTCAATAGCATTTTATTAATTGCGCTGATTTTTTTACCTTTTATGATGCCGATTAAAATGATATTGGTGTTTTCATCGTTTTTTTCTCTGATCGTCGAGTTGTTTAATACCGGTATTGAAGCGTCAATTGACCATACATCGACAGAACGTCATCCGTTGGCAAAGATTGGTAAAGATGTAGGTTCTGCCGCGCAGCTATTAGCCTTGACGATGCTGTTTTTGTTATGGATGATGGCGCTATATACGACTTTTATTAATTTCTATTAATCAATGATGGGCTAATTTTGCAATTGAGTAGAACCAATTTTCTATGAGCATCTATATCGGAACAGGGGGATACAGTGATACGGATTTTTTGGGAATCCTATATCCCGCTGACACCAAAAAAACCGAATTTTTAACCGAGTATAGTCGTCATTATGCCACTGTTGAAATCAATAGTAGCTTCTATGCGCCTTTAGGTCGAAAAGCGTATGAAGGTATGCTCAAAAAATCCAACGGAAAGCTAAAATTTTCGATTAAGATTCACCAAGATTTTACCCACCGATTAACCGCCACTGCAGAGACCGCGCAAGCTTTTTTGCAGGCGATTGAACCTATCTTGACGGCAGATTGCTTGGCTGCGTTATTGATTCAATTTCCGCATGGTTTTGATAGAACGGTGGCACATCGTCAGTATTTGGCAACCTTGACCAGTTGGTTTGATGGGTTACCATTGGCGATAGAGTTTCGCCACCAAAGCTGGCATATCCCGCAAGTTTACGCCAGTTTTCAGCAGCAAAATTTGATTTGGTGTAGTGTGGACTACCCAAATATTCATGGTTTACCGCCCAGTCGGCTGTTGTTTACTAGCCGCATCGGTTATTTACGCATGCATGGGCAAAACTTAGACTGGTGGGATGCCCATTCGGCGGCCGAGCGGCATGATTATCGCTACAGTAATGTAGAAATGCAAGCTTGGGCAAAGACCATTGCCAATCAACAAGCCAATTTTGATACCTTGTATATTTACTTTGAAAATACGGTAAAAGGTCACGCGGTGTATAATATTGAGATGCTCACACAAGCGCTCATAACCGAAGGTATCACAGTCGTCAGTCCGTTGATAGCAAATGATGAATAACTAAACAGCCACTATCAACAAAATCATTCACTTGAAAATGTAATTTTTGCTATCATAAACAGTTTTACTTTTCATCATTTAAATTTCTAATTTGGAAGCATGGTTAAGCGGTATGACTGATTTTGCGATTGGACAACGTTATCTGTCGGATACAGAGAATGAATTGGGGCTGGGCGTCGTCGTGCTCGTTGATGAACGCTGCGTGCATATTTTGTTCCCGCAAAGTGAAGAAACGCGTGTGTATGCCAAGACATCGGCGCCTTTGTCGCGTGTGACTTTCAAAGTCGGGGATACCATACATGACCAAGATGGCGCATCGTATGTGGTCAGCGATTTTGAAGAGACCAATGGCGTCTATAAATACTCGGTTGAAGGTCATGACCGTGCGATTATGGAAACGCGCCTTGCGGCTAATATTAATTTGGCAAAACCACTTGAGCGCTTGCTTGCCAGTCGTATCCACCAAAATGATTGGTACGAACTGCGCCAAGAGCTACTGCGTACCCAAGCCTATTTGGCGTCTCATCCACTAAGAGGCTTGATGGGTGCACGTGTCGATATTATTGAGCATCAGCTGTATATCGCCCATGAAGTAGGTAAACGTATCGCGCCGCGCGTGCTGCTTGCCGATGAGGTAGGGCTTGGCAAGACGATTGAAGCGGGTCTCATTATTCACCAGCAACTCATCACCGGCAAATCTGAGCGTATTTTGATTTTGGTACCTGATAGTTTGCAGTACCAATGGATGATTGAAATGCGTCGTCGTTTTAATCTTGAATTTGCTATTTTTGATTTGGTCAGAACCGCGGCGATTGCAGAGCATGACCCTGAGCAAAATCCTTTTACGACTGAGCAGTTGATTATTGCCAGTATTGATTTGCTACTTGACCATGAAGATTTGCATGAAAAAGCCTTGGAGGCGGGGTTTGATTTGCTGGTTGTGGATGAAGCGCACCATCTGCATTGGGACAGTGAGCAAGGCGGCAATGACAAATATGATTTGGTTGAAGATTTTGCCGAACAAACCGCAGGGGTTTTGTTACTTACAGCCACCCCCGAGCAGTTAGGTTTAGAAAGCCATTTTGCGCGGTTACGATTGTTAGATCCCAATCGTTTTAATGATTTAGACGACTTTATCGATGCAGAAGAAAATTTTGCGCAAACCGCAGCAATTGCTGAGGTGCTATTGAGTGACCAATCGCTGTCAGATAAGCAAAAATCAGCATTAGCCCAGTTGTTAGGTCATGATATCAGTGATGATGAGCAAGGTCGTGCGCGCGCCATCAATGAATTGTTAGATCGTCATGGTACTGGTCGTGTGCTATTTCGCAACACCCGTGAGAGCGTGTCTGAGCTTATTTCTGGCTTCAAAGGTCGGCGCTCAATGGCGTATCCGCTGCCGCTCCCGATAAGTTGGCAAGACAGTTATCACACCCAAGGTAAATTGCGCGAACAATTATGGCCAGAAGAGTTACAGCCCGATGGCAGTTGGCTGGAACAAGACCCGCGAGTGCCTTGGTTGGTTGATTTGCTTAAAAACACCTTAAAACATCAAAAGGTGCTACTGATTGCGCGCAGTGGGGCAACGGTTGAGAGTTTAGAGGCAGTATTACGATTGCATGCGGGCATTAAAACCGCGATTTTTACTGAGCAGATGACCCTACTGGAGCGCGACCAAGCGGCTGCGTATTTTGCCGATATTGAAGGCGCGCAAGTATTGTTGGCGTCTGAAATTGGCTCTGAGGGGCGTAATTTTCAGTTTGCCAGTGATTTGGTGTTGTTTGATTTGCCCGCCAATCCTGATACATTAGAGCAGCGGATTGGTCGCCTCGATCGGATTGGTCAGCAAAACGAGATTACCATTCATGTGCCTTTTGTTGAAGGCACGGCAACTGAGCGTATGTACCGCTGGTATAACGAAGCGCTAAATATTTTTAACCAAATCTCACCCACGGCGCAAACCGTTCAAGAGCAGTTTATTGTGGATTTAAAACCCCTACTTGAAGGGCAAAAAGTCGAAGATGACGGTCAAGAAATTACTTTAGATCAGTTGATTGAAAAAGGCAACGCCCAGCGTCTCGCACTAGAAGCAGCCATGCAAGCAGGACGTGACAGACTGCTTGAATACAATTCTTGTCGCCCGCGTGTCGCCAGTAAAATCGCTTACACCATGCGTGATTTTGACGATACCCACATGTTGCCACGTTTATTTGAACGCTTTATGTCGTCCATCAATATGGAATATAGTGGACAGCGTGATGGCTCATTGATGCTGCATCCGAGCGATGAAGTACAGGTGCAAGGACTGGCAGTGCCTGAAGATGGCATGACCTTGACCTTTGAGCGTGACCAAGCGTTACTACGCGAAGACATGGAATTTATGACTTATGAGCATCCTTTGATGCAAAGTATCTTTGAAACGGTCAACGCAGGCACGTTTGGTAATACCACGGTTGCAACTTTACAAAGTAATGCCATGCCCGAAGGACTGGTATTGGTCGAAGTCAATTTTCGTGTTGAAGCGATTGCACCAAAGCTCCTTAATTTACCTGCATTTTTGCCAAAGCCGCTCATTCGGGTGTTTTTAAGCCAGCAAGGGACTGATTTTAGCGATAAAATTGCCCCTGATATGATTGTGTCGCATATTCATCGCTTGGATAAAACCCGAGCGCGTCAAGTCATCAAAGCGCGTAAAGACATCATCGAAGTGCGCTATGAGCAAGCAGTAGCATTGGCAAACCAGCAATTACCTGCGATAAGTGAGCAAGCCAAAGAGGTATTTAATCAGCGCTATGAGCGTGAAGTGGAGCGCCTGCAATATTTGCAATCCATCAATCCGAATGTACGAGACGCAGAAATCAATCAATTAAAACGTTTGCAAGAACAGGGCTTACATGCACTGGGTCATTTATCCTTAATTCCTGATAGTATCCGTGTGCTAGTCGCCGTCAAGCCCGCTTAATTGTTTTGAATTTAGGTTAATTTAGGTTAAAGGTCAGCTTATATTAGGCTGACCTTTGTTATATGTTTGCATTTTCCATTTTGTGGTTAAGACCAGTTACCAGGTCTAGTTGCCAGGTCTATTTATCAGGCTTAGTTAGCAAAGCTAGTTATTTACACCTCAGGATTCACCACACTCATACTAAATTTAAGTCCGATACTAAGCAGTACAATCGCCAGTGGCAACAGCACCATCGCAATGCGTTGGGTTTTATACCTGACCGGCGGCTCCTTACTGACTTTAGATAATAAAAAACATAGCATACCCGCGACCCATGTCAAAATCCCTAGACCTAAACAAAGAAAACCAAAATAATTCATCTTACCCATTACCTATACTGATATGTTTGACGGGTGTAAATTACATACCACCACGACCCATCGATATTTGTTGAAACATGATTGTTGCCTCAGACAACTTTGATTATAATCTAACAAGACTCATAGGACATGGGATTTATTTTAGCCGCAACACAAGGATGGTGATATGAGTGGCTCAACGATACAGACTTTGGACATACAACATCTACACCAGCCCCCGTTTGATACCCTAAGCGCTCAGCAGCGAACCCATCTGCAGCAGCACAGTAAAATCGTCTATTTGGACAACTTGCAGCCCATACCTGCAGGATGGCAAGGGGATTTTTTTATTATCCTTAAAGGCTTTGTTCATCAATTACAAGGCGATGCGTTGATTTCTACCTTAAATGCAGGCGATTGGTTTGATACCAAGGTCAGGCAAAACAGCGTGTTCAACTTTATCACCCAGCAGCAAAGTCTGATGTACCGTATCGATGGGCAAGTGTTAAGTGCAATCACTGAGCAAAATCTCACCTTAAAAAACGCCTTGTTTGCCGATGTCGCTGCCCGTCTCAACCATCACCAAGCCCGCCTTGCCCAAAGTGAAAGTCAAAAACTGCTATATCAACCGATTGCCAATTTGGGACAGCATATCAAACCGCCGCATTTTGTCGATGATACGGCAACGCTATACGATGCCACGATGGCGATGAACCAATTTGACATCAAGCATATTTTGGTTAAGTCACAAGCGCGAATGAGCGAAGCGGAGCGTGACAAACTCATCGCACAAGGCGTCGAAAAATCTACCATTGCAGCGTATGTCGAGCGCATCGGTATTTTTACCCAAACCGATGTGTGCCGAGCGATTGGACAAAAAGTTGATTTTGCCACCACGCCCGTGCTGGACTTTACCAATTTTAAAATTCATACGGTGCATCAATCGCAAGATGTCAGTGAAGCCTTGCTGACCATGCTACAAACTCGTACCCACCGTTTACCCATTATTGACAGTCAAGGTCAAATCATTGGGATTTTGGGGCAAACCGAATTACTGAGCTTTTTAACCAACCATTCCAATCTTATCGTCGCTCGTATTGAGCAAGCTCAGAGCCTAGATGATGTTGCAGTGGCGGTGGAATTGATTGGTAAATTTATCCGTGAGCAGCACGCCAGCGGCATCAAAATCCATGTTATCAGCCGAATGGTGCAAAGCTTGAATTTACAAGTGTTCGCCAAGGTATGGCAGCTGATTGTGCCTGCTCTCACGTTTTACAATACTTGTCTGTTCGTAATGGGCTCAGAAGGGCGTGGTGAACAAATCTTGCGTACTGACCAAGACAATGCGCTGATTATCCGCAATGGTTTTAAAGATGACAATCTGCCCAGCTATGCCGCGCAGTTCAATGAGGCATTGGCGAACATGGGCTATCCCTATTGTGATGGCAAGATTATGCTTAGCAATGAGCGTTGGCGAAAAACTTCAACCGCCTTTGAAAAACAAATCACGGCATGGTACGTGAGTGGCAGTAGTGAAGATATGATGTGGATTGCGACCTTAATCGATGCGCATTTTGTTTGCGGTGATATTAAACTCTTTGAGCAGCTGCAAAAACATTGGCAAGTCAGCGCGCAAAATGTGGCGACTAGCAACTTTATCAACCGTTTTGCCAAACCGATTCTACAATTTGGCGATAGCAGTGGTTGGTGGCAAAAATTTGTCAGTGCCAGTGAAACCGATATTGACCTAAAAAAAGCAGGGATATTTCCGATTGTCCATGGCGTGCGAGCCTTGTCATTGGAATATCATATCACTGAGACCAATACCAGAAGCCGACTGCAGCAGCTGGCACAGCAACAGGTGCTAGGTGACACCATGGCGCAAAATCTGGCAGAAGCACTGGATTTTTTTATGGCAAAACGACTGGATGTGGCATTGACCACCCAGGATAGAACAGCGCGAGCGGTAAATCCCAATCATTTATCAGCACTGGAAAAAGATTTGTTAAAAGAATGTTTGGCAATGGTCAAAGATTTTAAAACCTTTATTACCCATCATTATCGCCTAGATATTTTTTAACTAAGTAGATATTTTTTAATTGAAGATATTTTTTAACTAGGTTGTGTTGAACATTTAATATACAAAAGAACATAATGAGGAAATTTTGATAAAAAAATAGCGAAGCAGTAAACT
>NZ_JBIQEC010000044.1:0-7133 GCF_045370505.1 Moraxella sp. 179-F 1C4 NHS
GATAATACTGTGCTTTATCAACCCAATTCTATCTTAATTTTATGATTATTTGGTCTAGACATTGGGGAGTACCTTAGATAGAGCTTCTTCATTAAGAAAATCTTTAGTTCCTTCTTGTCCACTCTCGATAAATTTATTTACTGCCTCAGCATCTTCTTCGTTTGCTTGCCCGTTGAACCCATTGCCAACGGCTTCAATTGCTTTGGAAGCCATACCAAACATAGGAACACCTGCGGCTAATGCAGCCCCTTCGGTGAATAATCCAAATAACCTTAACTTATTAATTCTCTTACTAATTTTTTTTGTTTTCTTAAAAAGACTTTCATTATCTTGAACTAATTTTGCGATTTCTAGTGTTATTACTTCAAGTAAGGAAGCACGAGCATCATCAAAACCTTGGTATAACCAGGCATCAAATTTGATAATAATAAAATCATTATTAGTTTCTGCCTGGATTGTATCTTCAATTAAATTCAATATGGTTGACTTACCTGTTCCCCATGAGCCAAACACGCCTATTGAAATAGGTAACATCGAGGGGGTTTTTAACACATTAACTACTATCTCGGAAGCTTCCGAATAATTTAAAAAATCCTTTTTAGAATCAGTATCTGACCACATTTTTCGACCTATGTTTATCCTATTATCTTTTGTTTGAGTATACTAAGATAAAATTTAATAAAAAAGCAGATTTAAAAAAATTACGACAACTTATGTTATTTGATATCAGGCTAAAGTATTTTAATTAAGTTTTTTAAAAATTATTTAAAGAAAATTATATTAATATTATTGATATGTTTTTATTAAAGTAAATAATAGCGGTTATTATTGAACGCCAAATACGACAAAACTGCTGAATTCCTTAACGGGTTCCCTTTTCAACAATAACAAGAGATATTATTGATGACTCACACTATAAACACTATTGCTTACCCTTTTGGCAATAAATAACATAATGAGTCTTACTTTTTACTCTCTTTAATCTGACTAAGTGATGCCTCATCAAGCTTGACATCATCTTTGGTAATTGGTGTTGTCTCAATCACTTGTTCAGGCACAAAACGGACTTGAAGTTTGGCAGGTGGGCGACTTGGAAAACGCTTCTTAGTCAAAGCAATGACCTTTTGTTCCATTAAATGGATATCGCTATATTTCGGTGGCGTTAAACCTTGCAATAACACCCGAATAAGATAGGGTTTAGTTATATCACTGGTCGATGGTTTTGCGGTTTTATCTGCCACATCATAGCTAATACTCACCACATAATTTGGCTGATTCGCAATAGACTGTTTAACGATCTCATTGACCGCGACTTCATAACTTTGCTGTTTAAGTTTCTGCTGAAAATTCAAGGTTAAATAGATACTGATCCCAATCAACAGCATCAAGGATATGGCGTTACGACGAATAAATAGCAAGCTTTGCTGCCATTTAGAATCCTTAACTTTCTCATCTTCTGCAGCATCCGTATCCAGCCTTCGAAACCCTGCTACCCACAGTACAAGTGCATTGGTAAACTGAATCGCTAAGATATTGGTTAGCGTCAAAATCAATGCCCCTAATGCCAAATCGTATTTACCATTTGCTAACAATATGCCGCTAGCGGTCAGCGGTGGCACCAAAGCGGTTGCCACTGCCACTCCTACTACTGCCACCGATAGATTGCGAGAAATCATGGCATACGCACCGGCTGTACCACCTGCAAGAGCCACCATCACATCCATGGTGTTCGGTGCGGTACGGGCGATGATTTCTTGGCTTTGTGACTGTTCTGGGTAAAGCAAGCCCAATATCATACCAATCACATATATCAGCACACCGCCTGAAAATAACGTCAGTAAGGATTTTTTGAGTAAGGCAAAACGCGCATCGATAATGGCTAGCGCAATACCGCTGATAGGTCCAATCAGCATCGCCACTAGCATTGCACCAATCACAACCGCTGGGGAATTTGCTAATAAGCCAAATCCAGCAATGATTGCCGCCAGTCCGTTTAACAAATAAAATGCCCGTGTGGGTAATGCCCCCGATTCGATATTGATACGTACTTGACGATAATCAATGGTTTGTTCGCTATTTTTTTTAGCAAGATACTGTTTAAAGGCTTCGTACTGAGCTTCTTGCTGTTCTTCTAACTGCTTTTGTACAGTTTGATGAATATTCTTGTCGATCGTCTCAAAGGTTAACGTTTTATTTGGTTCATTTGAGGCGTCAATATTATGAGTTTGATGCTTAGCATTTAAATGAGGTTCTGTGGTCGATTTCCTGTCAGTTTTATCGCTATCTTCCTCTTCATTGGCATTACTACTAAGCTGCTCATTCACTGCTTGGGCAACAGCTTCGATAGTTTTCTCATCAAATCCTTGATCGGTTAAATTTTCAATATCCTCTTGCGTCAGTGCAAGGGCGTCGGTCACTTCTACTGATGCCTTGTCGGGGACAACTGAGATTTTATACAAGCTAAAAGATTGATCAACTAGTTTAGGATTATCTTTTATTTTGGTAAACGTTAATGTGCTTAAATCTATCATAATAATTTTACTTGATTAAAGGATAAGGTTAGTTTTTTATATCTGAACTATTTTCTATTTTTACCAATAATGGATGGTTGGTATCCAATGTAGTAACCGGAAAAGGAATGGATATATTCGCTTCTTCCAATGCCTCCTTAACCAAAATAATAACTTCATTGATAGAAGCTACTCGATTGGTTTGTGTACCATCATCAATGAACCAGCGTACCCTTAAAACCACGCTGCTATCTGCTAACGCTGTAGCAATTACAGACGGTTCTGCCAGTTTCGATACCGTTGGCGCTGCCTTTAACACACTTAAAATCACTCGTTGGGCGTCAACGATATTGTTTTCATACCCGATGCCTACATCGAATTCTAGACGGCGTTGTGAATAGGCAGTATTGACGGTCATGGTACTGGTATAAAGTTGAGAATTAGGAATTACAACTTTTCTGCCGTCGTAGGTACGAATCGTCGTCGCACGGATTTGAATATCTTCTACCGTACCTTCAAAATTGCCCGAAATAATTTGGTCGCCAATACGAAATGGCTCTGATAATAATAACAATATGCCTGATAATAGATTTTGGAAGATGTCTTTAAAAGCAAAACCAATCGCAACCGACCCGATCCCCAATGCTCCGATAAGCTTGCCCGGTGTAAAGCTCGGTACCGCGATAATCATGGCAACCATAAAGCCCAAAAATAAAATTAGTGCGCTGCCCACTCGTCTAAAAACCGTGACTAAATTTTGATGGTGTTTACGACTCCCTAGTATTCTAGTGACCGCTTTTTTAAAAAAAATCGACAACACCCAAAATATTACAAACACAAGTGAAGCAACTATCAAATATGGAATGCGGCTTATCATCTGCTGCAATAGATGATTCGCTGATGTCATAATGGTTTGGTATTCATTCACCTTGTCGCCCAGCATATCCGCTTGGCTCACCATACTGACATAGGCAGGCAAATAATCAATAAAAAATAGGATTAATTCAAACATATCGATACCTTTAAAGCACCTTTAGCTGACTGGCTGTCACACTTTTTGCCACTCGGCCAATCGTTAGACCTTGAATTAAAATGGAAAATACCACAATCGCATAAGTCAACGTTAATAACAAATCTCGCTCGGCACCGGCAGGTAATTGTAATACTAATGCCACTGAAATACCGCCTCGCAGTCCACCCCAAGTCAATACTTTCCAAGCACCTTTGGGCAAACCTAAATATTTTTGTAGATTAAACGTTACACCGCCAACAACCATCAAACGAGCGAGTAAACCAATCGCTACCGCTAATATCGCCGCTATTAGCAAATTGCTATTCAAACTCACCATCACAATTTCAAGACCAATCAATACAAACAAAATGGCGTTTAAAATCTCATCAACGAGTTCCCAAAACAAATCCACATAGTGACGAGTATTATCGCTCATGGCATAGCTTCGCCCTTGATTGCCGACCATTAAACCCACGACAACCATCGCAAGTGGTGCTGATAAATGCCAGTGGCTGGCCAACGCATAACCGCCTAATACCCCAGCCAAGGTTAATAACACCTCTTCTTGATACGAATCAATGCTTTTTAACAAATAATACAGCACGGCACCTAGTAACAAGCCAAATGAAATACCGCCGCCTGCTTCAATTAACAATAAATGCCCAATATGCCCTGCTGTTGGTATCTCGCCGCTTGTCAGTACGCCAAGTAGCAACATAAAAATCACCACCCCAACCCCATCATTAAATAATGACTCGCCCGAAATTACGGTGTTAAGGCTTTTAGGGGCATTAGCATTGGCTAAAATCCCCATAACAGCAATCGGGTCGGTTGGTGAAATGAGCGCCCCAAACAATAAACACCAGATAAAACCAAGGTTAAACCCTAGCCATTGTAAGGCGACATACGTCAGTCCTGCGACAATAAAGGTTGATACCACCGTACCTACCACAGCAAGCAAGGCTATAGGCAGCTTATAGCGTCGTAAATCTTGCAAGTTGATATGCAATGCACCAGCAAATAACAACATGGAGAGCATCCCATCCATGAGTATTTCAGTGAAATCAAGCTGACCGACCAGCATTTTTTCATAATCAATCAGTGTATCAAACCCTAAGGCATTGAGAACAATCGCAATAAGTGACAGCAGCAGTGAGATGACCATCACACCGATGGTAGTCGGTAGACCGATAAAGCGATGATTGATATAAGCAAGTAAGGCAGTCAAGGTCAAGAAAATAGCAGCAATGTCAAAAGCATTCATGCGTCTGATCTCAAAATAAAATTTGTATCAGTGTAGCGAAAACTAATGCATAATTCAGCTAAAATCGCAATAAGGGTGTTGATGTGAATTACTTAGGGTTCAATCTTAGACAAGCATCGGCTCTTTGTCTTTAACCTGGGGTCAGCACAGAAAACGAAGAAATAGGGATTTAACGACTTTTGTCGAGTATTTTTAAGTATCCTTTAATTGTCTAAAAAACCAGCGTTTTTTAGACAAATCTAAACTACCTTAAGAAACTCGTCTAAATTCCTTAGTATGCTATTTTATACGAATTAAGTACTGAACCCGCTTAAGATAAAAATATATCGAATTTATTGTCGACAAATTTGAATCAAGCCTCATTGCTTACCCCTTGCCATATTCCATTTTCTAAAAAATCATATTTTGGATCAAAGTATCTTACATTCTTGTAACTCTCCCCTAAAATAAAACAGCTCAAACGTAGAGTTTCTTATAAACTAAAGATAAGGAGTTTTAGCATGAGCAAACGAATGACAGAAAGCCAGATCGTAGCGATATTAAAAGAAGCCGATGCGGGTGTACCCGTCAAAGAACTATGTCGTCAGCATGGCATTGCAAGTTCAACCTTTTATAATGAGTCACGTTAAGAAACAGTCCGGGGGACTGTTTTAGTGACGCAAGGCGAAGCGCTAGCGTAGTTAAAGCCAAATACGGTGGCATGGAAGCATCCGATGTCAGACGACTAAAAGAGCTTGAAGAAGAAAACCGCAGGCTCAAGCAAATGTATGCTGACTTAAGTCTAAAATCCCAGCTACAGGCAGAAATCATAAAAAAGCTATAGTGTCTGTAGTCGAGCGTAAAGCATTAGCCCAACAACTACAGGCACAGCATGATATCAGAGCTGTCAGATTGTCTGTATCAGCCGAACTGCTTACTACTATGAGCCTAAACTTAACGATGACGATGCTATCGTTGATAAGCTTACCGAGCTCACTGACAAGCATACCCGCTGGAGATTTCCAAAGTGCTATAAGCGGCTACGTAAACTTGGGTATGTCTGGAACCATAAGCGCGTATATCGGGTCTATACAGCGATGAAACTTAATCTTGGTCGCAAAGCCAAACGACGACTGCCTACACGTGCTCCCGAGCCACTGACAGTGCCAAATAGCTTGGGGCATACTTGGTCAATGGATTTCATGAGTGACAAGCTGCATAACAATATCCGCTTTCGCACCTTTAACGTAATTGATGACTATAACCGTGAACTATTAGGCATTGATATTGGTACGAGCATCCCATCACTACGAGTGATTCGCTATTTAGATCAGTTAGCCCAGTGCCATGGCTATCCTAACAAGATTCGGGTTGATAATGGCAGTGAGTTTACCTCAACTATTTTCACTGATTGGGCGGCGGCTCATGGTATTTTGGTCGATTATATTAAACCTGGATGTCCGTACCAAAATGCGTATATTGAACGATTCAATCGTAGCTATCGAAATGAGGTGTTAGATTGTTATTTGTTCAATAATTTAAATGAGGTTAGACAATTAACGGATGAATGGATCGAGGTTTATAACCATGAACGACCGCGTGATTCATTGAATGATATGACACCTGCTGAGTATAAACAGGTGGCTTAATGTTTCTACTTTGATGTTGTTTTAAGTTTGGGGTATTTACACTTACGTATTCCGATAATTAAATATAGCATTTTTCAATAGGATATAATAGTAAAAGGCATGGTATTTGCAATCCCATATTTATGGATTAATTATTAAAAATTGATTCATTTTCAAATATATAAATTGCAGCGAGAATGCCTATGCCATCAATTAATAGTCCAGTTTACCAAGATGTCAGTGCTTTTGATGATATCGGATACACGTTTTATAGACATGGTGCAAAGGATGATAAATTTCGAGCTAAAATAGGGAAAGTGTATCTTGTTGGTGCAGGTACAGGTGACCCAGAATTACTCACAATTAAAGCATATAAAGCTATCTTAAAAGCAGATGTTATTTGTTACGACAATTTGGTTAGTGATGAGATTTTGGCGATTAACCCAACAGCAGAGAAAATTTACGTTGGAAAAAAATGTGCAAAGCACAGTATGCCACAACAAGATATTAATGGCTTGTTAGTAACGCTTGCTAAGCAAGGTAAAATCGTCATTCGGCTAAAATCAGGCGATCCGTTTATCTTTGGTCGTGGTGGTGAAGAAATGCAGACCGTAGTGAGCGCCGGCATTGCATGTGAGTCGATTGCAGGCATTACCACAGCATTAGCAGTCGCCAATAGCGTCAATATTCCGCTCACTCATCGTGACCATGCCCAGTCGGTGAAGTTTGTTACTGGGTTT